>NZ_AZRK01000002.1:231779-294403 GCF_002895485.1 Petrotoga sp. 9PWA.NaAc.5.4 | reverse complement strand
TATTAGAAAGTTTCAAACACATAACAGAAAGAATAGAAAAGAGGAATCAAGGGATAGAAAACATGACAGCCAGTGCTCAAGAACAAAGTGCAAGTGCCCAAGAGATGAGTTCGGCGATGGACAGAGTAGCAAAAGCGGTAACAGAAATAAGTCAGCAGTTAGAAACGTCGAGAAAGATAATAGACAACCAAGTAGAACAAGCTATAGGGATAAATGAAGATGCTAAAGAGTTGAATGAGATATCTTCAGAGTTGAAAGGGTTAGTTGAGAGCTTTAAGATGTGAATTTTTAAATAATCTTTATGAAACTTTGATAAAAACTATTTTTTAAGATTTAAGACATACGTATAAACATATTATATAAAAGAGGTGAGAATTATGAAGAAGTTTTTTGGCATGTTTCTTTTGGTCTTATTTATAACTTTTATCTTTGCCGAAGTAGGTGTCACCGATGATAAAATTCTGGTAGGAACTTTTCAAGCTATGTCTGGTCCAGTAGCAGGAATAGGTAGGCCAATGGCTCAAGGTATGCAGGCATATTTTAACTACATCAACGATAATGGCGGAATATACGGTAGAAAAATCGAACTTATAGTCGCTGATGATCAATTTAATCCGGCAAAAACTGTTGTAGAAGTTAGAAGAATGGTTGAACAAGACAAAGTTTTTTCAATAGTCGGTGGTTTAGGTACTCCTGGTATTTTAGCTGTTCAAGATTACTTGAACAATGCAGGTGTGCCTTTTGTTTATCAAGGTGGAGGGTCCATTGAATTTAGCTTGCCTCCAAAGAAATATATTTTTCCAGTTCAACCAAACTATATAGTTGAAGGAAATATTGTTATGAATTATCTTGTTGAACAAGGTCACAAAAGAATTGCGATAGTGTATAGAAATGCTGAGGATGGCCAAGAATTTAGTAAATCTGCGGTAGGAACCTTGAAATCTTTAGGGATAGAACCTGTCGCAAATATAGCAGTTGACCCTTTTAAAAGCGATTTTACTGCTGAAGTTACTAGACTATTGTCCGCTAAGCCGGATGCTGTAGCCGTAATGCTTTTCTTACCACAATCTGTAGGTTTTGTTAGACAAGCTAAACAATACGGCATGACAAATCAGAGATATATTCTAACTTATTCAAATGCGGATGAAACTTATTTACAATTAGCAGGAGATGCTGGAGATGGTGTAGAAGTTATGGCATGGGTAGCTGTTGATTTTACAAATCCTCAAGAACCTGCTATTCAAATATATCAAAAATACTATAACCAAATTCCAAATGCTTATGCCATTGCAGGAATGATTGCGGCTGAGGTTTTTGTTGAAGGAGTAAAAAGAGCTGGTCCTGATTTAACAAGAGAAGGGTTAGTTGCTGCTTTAGAGACTCTGGATAACTGGAAGGGAAATTATATAACTCTTGGTGATGAAAGTCATGGTTTAACTTACAAACCTATTTCAAAAGGATTTGACGCACGAATGGGTATGACTTCTATGTATGTCTTGAAATCCGTGCTAACAGAATATGGCTTGGTTTGGGATTTTGCAAGTAACTGGATTAATTACTCTGTTGAAACTTTGTTAGATGTACTATGAAACTTTAAAATGTGGGGAGGATAAATCCTCCCCTGTTTATTAAAATGCATTGAAAGTATTGAGAGGTGAATTTATGCTCGAGATAAACAACGTTACTGTTTCTTTTGGTGGATTAAAAGCCGTTAATGATTTTTCTATGCAAGTTAAAAAAGGAGAAATTCATGCTTTGATAGGGCCTAACGGTGCTGGAAAGACAACTTTGTTTAACACGATAACAAGAATTGTTGAACCTCAGAATGGGAAGATTGAATTCAAGGGTGAAAATCTTTTGAATTTGAAAACAAACGATGTTATTTATAAAGGTATATCTAGAACTTTTCAGAACTTACAATTGTTTCAAGCAATGAACGTTTTTGATAACATTTATTCTGGAATAATCTATCTATATAATAAATCTATATTTTCTATACTTTCGAAGTTTAGCAAGAATTATGAAGAGGAAGCAAGGGAGCGGGTATTAGAAATAGCGGAAATTTTTGAAATAAAAAATCGGTTAGCCTCATTCCCGGCACAACTTCCTTACGGAATACTTAAAAGAGTCGAATTGGCTCGCGCTATAGCTTCTGATCCAGAATTGTTATTATTAGATGAACCCGCCGCAGGATTAAACAATTATGAAACTGAAGAAATAAAAGATATCATAAAAATGGTTAACGAAAGAGGCAAAACAATATTGTTAGTTGAACATGATATGAATGTTGTGATGAATGTTTCGAATATTATAACCGTTATGAATTTTGGTAAAAAAATCGCAGAGGGTGTTCCAAAAGAAATCTCAAAAAATGAAGAAGTAATAAAAGTATATTTGGGGGAAGAAGAAAATGCTTGAAATTGAAAATCTTGAAGTCAACTACGGACATGTTAAAGCAGTTAAAGGAATTTCCTTTAACGTAAATAAAGGCGAAATAGTTTCAATTTTAGGTTCCAATGGTGCTGGTAAAACTTCAACTTTATTTGGAATTTTAGGAATAGTCAAATCAAAAGGAAGAATTGTTTTTAATGATGAAAATGTCACTAATAAAAATCCTGTTTACAAAGTAAAAAAAGGCATGATTCTTTGTCCCGAAAACAGACGTATTTTTCCTGGACTTACTGTGGAAGAAAATTTGAAAATGGGATCTTATATAAGGGGAAATTATGATAAAAATTCTCAGTTAGTATTTGAACTTTTCCCTATTCTAAAAGAGAGAATTAAACAAAAAGCAGGCTCTCTTTCGGGTGGTGAACAACAAATGTTAGCTGTTGGAAGAGCTTTAATGGCAGATCCGGAGATTCTTATGTTAGATGAGCCTTCTTTAGGATTAGCACCAATAATTATAGATCAGATTTATAAAGTGTTATTAACTTTAAAAGAAAACGGTATTCCGATATTATTAGTAGAGCAAAATGCTATGAAATCTTTAAAAATAAGTGACAGAGCTTATATTCTTGAAAATGGTAAAATTGCCCATGAAGGCAATGCAAAAGAGATGTTAAAAGACGAAAAAGTGAAAAAAGCCTATTTGGGTATGTGAAAAGGAGGATTAAGTTGCAAATACTACAAAGTATTATTTCAGGCATTCCTCAGGGTGCACTATATGGTCTTACAGCGTTTGGCATCGTATTGATTTTTAGAACCGTCGGTGTTTTAAACTTTGCTCATGGTAATTCTGGTATGCTTGGTACCTACATTGGCTTGACTTTTTATTTAACTACTAACAATTTCATTTTATCTTTAATAATAGGTGTAATTTGTGGTTTTTTTGTAGGATTAGCCATAGAAAGATTTCTTATGAGACCTTTAAAACAATTATCTCACGGTGCCATGTTAATGGTTACTTTAGGACTTTTAATGGTAATTGAAGGCCTTGTAATGCTTATTTGGGGAACTGATTATTTTACCTTTCCAGAAATTGCATCAGGAACACCTTTTATTTTCTTTTTTGAAAACGGAATTATAGTACTTCCAAAAAACGATATATTTATAACTATTATTGCAATTTCAATAATGCTATTTTTAGCCATTTTCTTGAAATATACAAAATTAGGCATTGCTATCAGAGCTCGATCGCAAGATGAAGTAGGATCTTTAACAACTGGTGTTGATATAAACAAAGTGGATGCAATAGTTTGGGGAATAGGAATAGCTACCGTAAGTTTAGTAGGCCTTTTAGCGGCCCCTAAAACTTATATTCATCCAAATATGATGATAAATATGCAATTATATGGAGTAACTGCAGGTGTTCTTGGAGGATTCTCAAGTTTATTTGGAGCCATAATTGGTGGGCTCTTATTAGGAATAATTGAAAAGCTTGTTGGTGTTTATATTTCTCCTGATTATCAGTTATCTCTTATACTAATTCTAATAATAGTAGTTTTAATAGTTAAACCTTCAGGAATTTTTGGCAGCGAAGATAAGGGGAGAGTGTAAGAATGAAAACTGCAATTTATACATTAATAATCGGAATAATTTTAGGATTAATCTTTATGCCTCAGTCTTTTATGCTTTTAGTATTTTCTAATATTATAATTATGGCTATTGCAGCTTTGGGATTGAACGTGATCTTCGGGTATACCGGTCAAATATCCATAGGTCATGCTGCTTTTATGGCTATAGGTGCTTATACTTCAGCTTTTTTAACATCAAACTTTAATATACCAATATTATTAAACTTTATCTTAGCCATGGTACTTTCTGCAATTTTTGGAATGATTATCGCTTTACCTTCCTTAAGGTTGAAAGGGTTTTATTTAGCTATCGCAACTATGGCATTTGGTATAGCTATACAAGAAATAATTGCTTCATTATCCATTCTTGGAGGAAGAACTGGCATGAGAAATATTCCTCCAATAATTGATTCAGAATTTGGAAAGTTTTTTATTAACTTAATAATTTATTGTTTACTTGTATATATTACAAGTATAATAACAAAATCACCTGTTGGCAAGAAATATAATATGGTAAGAGATAGTGAAACAGCCGCAAGTGCTTTTGGAGTCAATATCCCTAAAGTAAAATTACAAGCTTTTATTATTAGTGCTATATATGGAGGAATTGCTGGATTTTTATATGCTCATACAATAGGATATATAGCACCAGCAGATTTTGGCTTAAATGTTTCTTTAAATTTATTAGCAATGGTTGTTATTGGAGGCTTTGCAACACTTAATGGAGGTTTGATCGGATCAATTATAATTACCGGCATGCCTTTTTTGTTTTCAAGAATAAATTTCCCCATGACGATAATAGTGGGTAGTTTGCTAATAGTGTTTGTTTTATTTTTCCCACGCGGACTTTCATTTGGATTAAATATTTTGTATCTAAATTACTTTGAAGTACCCATTGTATGGTTAATTAAAAAAATGTGGAGAAAGAGAAGAAAAAATGGACAATTTGCTGATATAAACGGTAAAAAAATATATTATGAAGTAAACGGGAAAGGAACCCCAGTTTTAATGATACATGGTAATTACGCTTCTCATCGATGGTTTGAAAAAGTGAAGAATATTCCTGGTTTTAAAATTTATACACCAGATTTACCAAACTTTGGATTTTCAGAATGGTTAGAAAATGCTAACATAGATATTTACGCAGATTACATGAATCTATTTTTAGAGAAATTAAATTTAAATAACGTCATTATAGTAGGTCATTCATTAGGTGGAGCAGTAGCAATGTCTTTAGCTTTCAGATATCCTGAAAAAGTTAATAGACTAATTTTAATAGATTCTCCTTCTTTGAAAGGTCTGAAAACTCCAGAAGAAAATTATTATGCGTTAAACTTATTAAAACGTAATAGAACTCTATTAAAAAATTCTTTAAGAGCGATGATGCCCGCTTCAAAAGATAGAAAATTTTTAAATCAAATAACTAACGATGGACTTTTAATGAATCCAAAATGTTTTACAGAGAATGCAAGAGCTTTAGAAAATTATAATTATGAAGAGATAGCGAAAAATTTTAAAGGTAAGACTTTGTTTATCCTTGGAAAAAAAGATATTTTGGTAACTAAAAGCATGGCATTAAATGTTGTTGAATCTGTGAAAGGTGAATTAAAAATATTCTCCCATGTTGGACATTCCATAATAGTTGAAGATCCCCAATTATTTATAAAAATTTTTTTGGAATTTGTTCATAATTAATGAATTGTTAATTATCAGTATCTTTAAAATTTATCTATCTTTTTATCTATCTTTTAGTGGTATCATATATTTCAGTATATTCACTAAAACTATAAAGGGGCATACTATGTACATTACAAAACCTAAATCTTATTTTAAACTTATTGAATCAGCAAGAAATTTATTTTCAACAAAATGGTACGAAACTGTCTCTGTCGCCGAAATTTGTAGGAATGCTGGCTTGTCCAATGGAATTTTTTATAGATATTTTAAGAATAAAAAAGAACTTTTCCTAAAATTATTGAATGAAATAGTTACATACTATGAAAAAAGCTTTTCTTCAATTACAGGTAGAACTTTTGACGAGAGGTTAGATAAGTTTTTAAATATAGTTGTAAGCACAGGTGTTGGAGATTACAAAAAAGATATCTTAATATATAGAGAAGGACAATATCGTTTCCCTAAATATGAACATCACCTTAGAGACTTATACGCAATGGGAATATCTAATGTTTTTAAAAGAGAAACAACTCAAGCAGAGCAACTGTTTGTATCGGGAATAGTGAGATTTGTAACTATAAGATATATATTTAATAGTTTGGCATATAACAAGGAAGATTTAAAAAAACTTATTGTAGAAGGCATATTTGAAGAAGATATTAAAGATTTCAACTCAATTTTTGATAATAAAAATATCGTTTATCCAGAATTTTATGATGATGATTCAACGAAATCGAAACTTATTAACTCTGGAATTAAATTATTTGGAGAGAAAGGTTTTCACAAAACAGATATTCACGATATTTCAAAGAATGCGGGATATTCAGTAGGCACTTTTTATATTTATTTTAATAGTAAAGAAACTTTTTTATCGGAAATTGTCGAACTTATAGGAAAGCGGACAAGAAGATTTTTATCCATTAATTTAAACAAGGATCTTAACAGAGCAGAAAATGAAATAAGAGGAATCTATTTATTTTTAAAGTACTTTGAAGAAAACTCAGAGTTTTATGAAATAGTTAGAGAATCCGAATTTGTAATACGAAAAACCGCGAATGAATATTACAATGCTTTTGAACGAGGATATATAAATAACCTTAAAAACGTAAAATTAAGAGATAAGAAATTGGTAGCAAATAGCTTAATGGGAATAAGTCATTATACAGGTATAGAAAAAATATTTCTAAAGAGGATGAATAATGAAAAAACAATACTTAAAGAACTTTCTCATTATCTTAATAACGGAATATCGATATAAATAGGAGGTTTTAAAATGTATTTGAATGAACCTGGACTTTATTACGAAATTCATGGAACGGGAGAACCTGTAATAATATTAAATGGTATCATGATGAGCACAGCCAGTTGGAAAGAGCATATCCAAAGATGGGAGAAAAAATTTCAAATTATAACTTATGATACACGTGATCAAGGGAAATCCTCGAGAATCACGGATAAACCTTATACAATAGATGTCCATGTAGATGATTTAAAAAAATTGATAGATCATTTAGAACTAAAAAAAGTCAATCTTATGGGCGTATCTTACGGAGCTCAAATTGCTGAATTATTTGTTTTAAAATTTCCTAACTTAGTTGATAAAATGGTTTTATCTAACGCAACCGATCATGTGGACAACTATCTTAAATCTATAGGACAGGCATGGAAAGTTGCTGCAACCCTTTATGACGGAGAAAAATTTTTTGATATTTCTCTTCCTTATATTTACTCTCGAACTTTTTATAACAGTAATTACAGTTGGCTTATGAATAGGCGTGAAATTTTTAAAAAAACACTTACTAAAGACTGGTTTGATGGCTTTATTAGATTGGCATCTTCAAATGAAACTTTTGATATAAGAAACGAATTAAAATATATAAAAGCCACAACACTTTTCATATCGGGAGAAGAGGATATAATCACTCCTAAAAATCATATCATAGAGATGCACAATAAAGTTAAAAATTCTTTACTGGTAAACGTAGAAGAAACCGGACACGCTTTATTTTTTGAAAAATTTGATGAATTTTGTATGTTAGTCGAAGGATTTTTCTCTTAACAAAAAACTCGATTAATTTTTCAAAGTTTGTTTTTTTCATAATTTTCAACAGCTATAGGTTTTTGAAGATACAATGGAGAAAGATTTTTAATTTTTACTTTTCCGTTTCCCAAAGCAACCTTTATAATTGCTTGTTCATCGATATTCGTATATAATATATCGTTTTTCAAGCAATTTTTTTCTTTAAAATAACTTGACTCTTCGTTCAATAATATACAATTATTAAGCAATTCTTCGAATTTTTGTTCAAATACCATTTGAGGTCCGAATATTCTTCTTATACCTCGATATATACTTATATATGCGGCATTCTCACGCGCTCTTTTTAAAACTGCCGTTTTTTTATTTTTTAAATAATTTGCATATTTTTTTTGAGCTGATAGATTAACAACATCTGAAGAGAAAAAGGTATAAACTTCTTTTTTAGGAAAATTTATTAATATCCCTTGCAAGGTAGAGATAGCAATTCTTATACCTGTAAAAGATCCTGGTCCGATATCTATACAAAAATTTTCTATCCCATTTAAACTTACTTCCGATTCTATTAAAATCTCTTGTATAGCCTTTGGTAAGTAATTCCCAGAATTTTTACCAGTTATAAATTTTTTATAAATTTCATTTTTGCTATTATGCAAAATCACAACAATATCTTTTAAAGTAGTTGATATGATCAAAGTATTCAGTTAAAACCACCTCAATTCCATTTAATTCTTATAAATTTGAATCTTTTACATATTTACTTTTCAAATTCATAGCTGTTTTGTATGCATTTACAGATGCATTATAATTTCCAGCAATTTCATAAGATTTAGCTAAAATTAAAAATGCTTTGTAATCTTCTGGATTTTTTAATATTAACTTTTCAGATAAATGTACCGCATACTTTCCAAATCTTACGTTACATAAGAAATTAATCTTTGAATAAGAAGGGAACATTTCAAAATATATAAATAAAAACAAAATGATAATAAAGATTGATGTAAAAAGGTAAAAAAATATGCCTACTTCTTTGTTATCATCAACATTTTTATCGTTATCATTCGCAACGTATGCCAAATTTTTTGTATTCTGAGATATTCCTAAATCGTTTACTTGAACTATGTTCATTTGCAACTTTAATATCTCTGAATTTATTTGATCACTAAAACCTTTGGACAAAGTTTCAAAATTGTTATATACAGGTACTTTCTCTTCAATATTTTCTAATTTAACATTCAAACTTTTTAATAATGAATAATACAAGTTAAAAAGAAGCCCTTTTTCTATTGTCAAATTTTTAAGTTCTTCTCCGACTTTATAAATATCTGTAATGAAAGAAGATAATTCTTGCTTTTCAACAAAATAAACCCTGTTATTTAATTCAGTTAGTTTCTGCTTTATGGAAAAATATCTATCTAATTCATTATATATAATTATTGACCTATTTAAAGAATTATTATCTTTTAAAAACGTCAAAAGTTTGTAAACTCCCAAATAATTTTCTTCATAAACCATGTATCTTGACTCAGAAATGAACTGTTCGAATAAAGACAGATTATTCTTAGGTACAAAAGCCTCGACAAATCCTTTCATATCTTCGTCAAAAAATACAGGTGACCTTATAGAACTCTCAATAACATTTTTAATGAAGACTTCATAATTATTTACGTTTATATAGTCTTTTAACCCTTCTAATTTGTAAAGATATTTATACGAATTATCTGAAAACTCTCCTGTATTAATTATATTTTCAATAACCTTAGGTAGTTGTGGGAAAATAAAAACTATCTTTTTAGTATCTTCGGCAGGTATTCTAAAAGTCGAACTCAAAACTCCAAGATTGGTACAAAAATCCTTTAGATTTTCTGAAATAATGGAATTTACAAAATTATAATTTCGATATTTATTGTAAAAATATAATTTTGCCGAAATCAGTTCCCCTACAGAAGTTATTTTTTCATCTTCAGGATTTTCTTGAATATATTTCAAAAAGTATTCCCACGAGATATCTAAAGTAGCGGGATTTTTTGATAAATTTACTATGCTTTGAATATCTATTGCAAAGTATATTATAGTGTTCATTATGAAAATTAATAATATTAATTTTTTTTTCATTAATAAACGCTCCTCTGTCTTTTTTAAAAATTATATTTAGAAAGTTTTATTTTTTAAAATATCTATTTTATTATAATCTATTTAATTATACACTACATAAAAAATTTTTTAATAAATATAAATATTGTCATGGGGAGAACCTTCTCCGAGGAAAAGTTACTTTGAAAAACTAAATTTTTGAGATTTAAACAATGTAATGTATAATATATTATAAAGAAAAAAATAAAAAGAAGGGAGAATTTAATATGGATAACCAATGGAAGGTTTTTTGGAACCTCAATGCTTCTTATTATAAAGAAAAAGAGCAAGTTGCAAAAAACCTAAAAAATGTTTTGGGAATTTCTGATTTCTTAGCTAAACTTTTAGTTTCAAGAAATATAGAGATCCCCGAAAAAGCTGATATTTTTTTAAATCATCCTGAAAAGGAAACGTACGATCCTTTCCTTATGAACGACATGGATAAAGCAATAAATATTTTAATGGAAGCAAAAAGAAAAAAAGAAAAAGTAGCTATTTTTGGTGATTATGATGTGGACGGTGTAACATCTTCTTCTATTCTTTATTTAGGAATGAAAAAATTAGGCTTTGACGTTATTACTTATATTCCTTCTAGAATTGAAGAAGGCTATAGTTTGAATGAAAAAGCTATTTCTGAGTTGAAAAACAAAGGATACAACATTTTGGTAACTGTTGATTGTGGTACTACTTCTATCAAGGAAATAGAACATGCTAAATCTTTAGGCATGAAAGTGATAGTTACAGACCATCACTTACCAAAGGATAAATTACCAAAGTCCGATGCTATTTTAAATCCAAAAAGAGAAGATAACAAATATCCTTTTAAAGATTTAGCAGGTGTAGGAGTTGCTTTCAAATTACTTCAAGCGCTATTTATGACTAATGATAAATCTTTAAATCCTTTCGAATACATAGACTTGGTAGCTATAGGAACCATTGCAGACATTGTTCCTATATTATCAGAAAACAGATATTTTGTAAAAAAAGGCTTAGAAAAGATTAAAGAAAACCCTTCCAAAGGTGTCTCAATGCTGCTAAACGAATTGAAAATAGTTGATTCTGAAATAAATTCGAGGACTATCGCTTATAAAGTAGCACCAAAAATAAATGCCGCAGGAAGAATGGCAAATGCTTACGCAGCTTTTAAATTGTTAACAATAGAGGAAGATGAAAAAATTAAAAAAGCTGTGTCTGATCTTCTCAAACTCAACTCAAAAAGGCAAAATACTGAAAAAGAGATTTATCTGTATGCTTTGAGCCAAATTGACTTAAATCCAG
Organism: Petrotoga sp. 9PWA.NaAc.5.4; assembly: GCF_002895485.1. Taxonomy (NCBI): domain Bacteria; kingdom Thermotogati; phylum Thermotogota; class Thermotogae; order Petrotogales; family Petrotogaceae; genus Petrotoga; species Petrotoga sp. 9PWA.NaAc.5.4. The sequence continues at coordinate 283,264 of NZ_AZRK01000002.1, read as the reverse complement.
AATTTCATGGTGATCCCGTTTTAGTGTTAAGTGGAGAAAATTGGCATCTTGGAGTCTTAGGAATAGTCGCATCTAAGCTAACTGATCAATACAACAAACCAGTATTAATGATATCCAAGAATAAAGAAATATGTAAAGGTTCTGCAAGAAGCCCTCAAGGAATAGACCTTATAGAACTATTACAAAAAATCGATGAGAATAATATACTTCAAGATTTTGGAGGACATAAACTTGCCGCCGGTTTTTCACTCTTTTCAAAAGATATAGATAATTTGAGAAAAACCGCTAATAACGCTTATAAAGAATTATATGGTGATAAACACCTTTCTTATTCAATAGACGTAGATATGGAAATAGACAAAATTTTTCCTTCAATGTTTGAAGATGTCGAAAGATTGGAACCATTCGGATATATGAATCCAGAACCTGTTTTTTTAATAAAAGACGCAAAGCTTGAAAATTTGAGACTCTTTGGAAATGGCTCTCAAAACTTTTCTGGTATACTAAAAAAGGATAATTCCTTAGTTATAGATGTATTAGGATATGATTTAGGACAAAAGTTACTCGAATTAAATCATGACGAGAAAAAAGAATTTTTTTTAGACGGGATCGGTACCTTAAGAATAGAGAATTCTTACAACTTAAAGAATAGTTATGTGAAATTTTATTTTCATGATTTAAAAATAAAAGGAGAAACTGTAGATGAAAAAATAAATGAAACACTACTAGTTACGAAAATATTAAGAGAAGAGTTAAATAAAATATCTCAAATAGAAGTTATAGATGATAATTTAAGCAAAGATAATGTAGCTATGTTTCTTCCAAGTAAAATCAAAAATGATTCCATCTTAAAAAAAATTTATATAAGTTTGTCAAATAAAAAGAAAGTTATAATAATCAGCGGAACTAAGAGCTTGTTGGACCATTCTTACAAAATAGTATCCACATATTTCCCAGAAAATATCATCTTTTATAACAAAGAAAATTTTAAAGATGAAGATTTATTATTAAAATACGAAATATTTTTTCTAACAGTCTCACAATTCATAAAAAATCAAACTTTTTTTGAATCTATAACTTCCGAAATTATTTTAGATGAGCCTTTTTATTCTTTATATCATCCTATAACAAAAAAATTGAAAGAATATGTAGAATTCAGAAAATATGTTCTTCAAAGAAAAAACATTAGTGTTTTTAGTTCACTTTACAATGAAAACCTAAAAGAACTCTTAAAAAGATATGGATATAAAATACTAATTTCTTCTTCGAACAACAATAACTTTGAAATAATAAAGGAAAATAATAATGTAATTGAATTACTTAAAGAATTTGTCCCTGAAAAAAGCAGCAGAGTTTTAATTTTGAACGATCCAAAAAGGCAAAGGTCTTTGATTAAGTTGCTTGATAAAAAGTTAAGCATAGATGAAAACAGTATAAAAGTTTTCAATCATTCTATGAATTTTAGAGAAAAAACTATTGCCAGAGAAAAATTTAAAAGAGATTTAGCATATTTTTATATTACCTCTTTTTCAAATAACGGTATAGCATGGGAAACAAAGAACTTTCCACCCACTTTGTTAATCTTTGATGTACCTAAAACAGTTGTGGAATTGTTAGATTTAACTTCAAATCCCATTGCAAGAAATCAGAAAATTACAATTATTTTTGGATATGATAAAAGGTTCAAAATTAGAATGTTGTATGAGCATTCAAGAAGGTATCCTTCTTTAAAAGTACTCAAAAAAACTTATGACTTTATAAAATTTAAAAGTGCCAATAATTTTCAAGAAATTTCAGAAAATTTATTTAAGAATGATGAGGAACTAACAAATACAGTTTTAAATATTCTTGAAGAAGGTGAATTAATAAAGAGATCCAACAGTTCAATAGAATTAATAGATTCTTTTGATATAAAAAAACTTCAAGAAACTTCAAATTTTAAAGATAGGATTTTAGACAGTTGGATTTTGAAAAATGCAATAGATTTTTACGAAAATTTAGATACAAGAAAATTGATAAACTTTTTAAAGGGAAGTAATTCTAAAGTGGGCATACGAGGTGTATAATTGAGTGAAAATTTAAGAACTACTTTAGATTTAAATGAAGTTATAATAATTACGAATTATGAATTAATTGAAGCAAAAAAACTTTTAGAAAAAGAAAAAATATTCAGTAAAATATTCCCCGCCCCCAAAACAGTTTTAGAGGCATGTTCTCCTGTGTTGATGATTTCTAACAAAGACGAAAAAAAAGTTTTAAAAGTTTTTGAGAATAATGGAATATTTTATAAAACATTAATCATTGAAAAAAACATAATATGGGAGCTTTTAAAAAGATGAAAATTTACGCTGTTGACTATGGAGAACAACATTGTGGAATAGCTGTTTCTGATGATAATATAAAAATTGCTGTGCCAAAAGATACAGTCAAAACAGTTGATTTACAAAGTTATTTTCAAAAACTTGAGCTAAAAAAAAATTCTATAGTGGTATTTGGACTTCCTATTTCTTTATCTGGAAGATATTCAAAGCAAACTTGTTTGACTATAGACGCAGCAATAAAACTAAAAAAAACTGTTGAATGTAAAATTTTCTTTGTGGATGAAAGATTGACTACTTCGTCCTTATACAACGAATTTAAAGGGAAAGTATCTTCCAAAAAGATTAAATTATCCAAAGACCAAAATAGTAGCGTATTAATTTTATCAATCTTTTTATCAAATACTAAAAACGCTATAGAATTAGAAGAAAAACGAATCTTTGAATTGCCTGAAGATTTTTCAAATTATAAAGATATTTTGATATATGATACAGCTTTGAATCTATCTTTGGAAAAAGAAAATATCTCCATATTTGCAAGGGATCCGTGGATATTTTGGTTTTATTGTACAAAAAACATAAAAAGCACTTCTTTAATTTCTGATTTGAAAAATTATTATGACTTAGTGATTTTAGAAAACAATAAAAAAGATGAATTCAATCAAATAATAAACTTTTCAAAAATAATGTGCCTGTAGCCTAACGGATAAAGCATTGGACTCCGGATCCAAAGATGCGGGTTCGACTCCCGCCAGGCACATTTATTGACTTTTAATTTGAAATCAGAGAGGAAATCTTCTCCCTTTCTGGGTACTTGTACGAGCAGTGGTAATTGGTCCTTAAAATCTTCAATAACGGCGTCCCAATTAAATGGTCTATACGAGCGTCTTTAATAAAATAAAATTGAAATCTTGTATATATAAACCACTTAAACCCGATTACACAATTGGGAATCAGCTTATAAAATAAGATTTTGATTTATACAGAGAAGTTAAAAAAATAGACAGTTAGTGAGTATCAGGGTTATAGAGGTATTTTTGAAAAAATTGAAATTCAAAAAATTTATAAAATGTAAGTTTTACAATTTCTAAAGTGGTTAACTTTAACTAACTTAGGAGGTTAAATATGGCAAAATCTGATCTGGGTATAGATTTAGGGACAGCAACATTCGTTGTTTACCAAAGAGGAAAAGGAATAATTATTGAAGAACCATCTGTTGTTGCAATTGACAAAAACAAAAAAAATATGATAGCTATTGGAAGAGAAGCTAAAGAAATGATGGGAAAAACTCCTCAGCAGATACAAATTGTAAGGCCTGTTCAAGATGGGGTGATAACTGATCCTAATATTATCGAAGAAATACTAAGATTTTTTATAAAAAAAGCTAAATCTCAGGGACTCGGTATGTATAAGCCAAGATTAATAATTGGTATTCCAGCTCTAACAACAGATGTAGAAAGAAGAGCTGTCAAAGAAGCAGGTTCAAGAGTTGGAGCTTCAAAAGTTTATCTAATAAGTGAACCTTTAGCAGCAGCTATTGGAAGCGGAATTGATATAACAGAACCTAATGGAAATATTGTAATTGATATAGGTGGAGGTACAACAGACATCGCTGTTTTAAGTCTTGGAGGATGTGTGATAAGTGAAACTATAAAAACAGCGGGAGAAGCTATGGATATGGAGATTGTAAAATATATTAAAAGGCGCTACAAGTTTAATATAGGTGAGGCAACTGCAGAAAAACTAAAAATTGATATAGGTAAAGCACATCCAAGTGAAGAAAATCTTGAGATGGAGGTAAAGGGGCAAAATTTAAAAACAGGTTTGCCTGCTTCGTTGGTATTAACTTCTGAAGATATCTTTAATGCAATAAGACCTGTTTTAAATGAAATTATAAACAAAATAAAAAATATATTAGAAAAAACTCCTCCAGAATTGGCAGCAGATATTATGAAAAACGGTATTATAGTTGTTGGTGGAATAGCAAGACTTCGGGGATTAGGTAAATTAATTAGCGAACAAACGGGCGTTAGAACCTATATTCCAGAAGATCCACATTTAACTTGTGCAAAAGGTACAGGAATTTTGTTAGAAAATGTAGAATTATTAAACAAGGTCCAAGTAAATTAATTTTATTAGTACAGAGGGAGATTAAAATGAGAGGAATATATTCTGCAACTGCAGGTATGTTGAATTCTTTTGCCGAATTAAACACTATCTCAAATAATTTAGCTAATGCAGATACCATAGGATACAAAAAGGATTACAACCTCTTTAAAAGTGTTTATGAAAGAGAAATTAGTGTGTTTCATGATGAAAATGACAGAGGAATTTTGATTGGAAATCTTTACAGTTCTGTAGTTTTAGATGAGGTTGTTCCAAATATGGAACAAGGGACTTTGATAGAAACGAAAAACAACTTTGATTTTGCTATCTATGGCGAAGGTCTTTTTAAAGTAGAAAGAAATGGCAATTATTATTATACTCGTAATGGAGAATTTACGTTAAACCAAGATGGTTTTCTTGTAAATAAAAACGGTGATTATATTTTAGATAACCAGAACAATCGTATATTAGTAAATCCAGCTGATTTCTTTGTACTTTCAGATGGCAGTATTTCTGGTACTAATATAAGGCTGAATATAGTAAACCTAAATAATCCGATAAAATATGGTGACAACTATTATATAGGAGAAGAAGCAGCTGACACAAACTTATTTGAAGTAAAACAAGGATATATAGAAAGTTCTAATGTAAATGTTTTAAATGAAATGATAAAAATGATTGAAGCAAACAGAAAATTTGATATATTGCAAAGAGCTATTACGAGCGAAGATTCTTTGAATGAAAAAATTATTCAAATAGCATCGAGCAGTTAACACTTACTTTAAATAAAAGATAAAACTTATTGAGATAGGAGGGGAAAAGATGTTAGTCTCGCTATACAGTGCGGCAACAGGTATGAATGCAGAACAAAGAAAATTAGACATTATTTCCAATAATCTTTCTAACGTAGATACCACAGGATATAAAAAACAAAGAGCCGAATTTCAAGATTTACTTTATTCACCGGTCAAAGAAGCGGGAACTCCAACTGCGCAAGGCTCTATTCTTCCGACTGGATTATACGTTGGACATGGAACCAGATTAGCTGCAACTACAAGAATTTTTACATTAGGAAATATTGAACCAACAGATAACTCCACAGATTTAGCAATAATGGGAGACGGCTTCTTCCAAGTACAAATGCAAGATGGAAGAATTGCTTATACTCGAGACGGTTCTTTCAAAATGGATGCTAACGGAAGGCTTACAACAAGTGATGGACTTATGTTAATTCCGAATATTGTTATTCCAGAAAATGCTGTAGGAATAAATATATCTCCTGATGGAATAGTTAGCGTTGCCTTAGGGGATGGATCTATACAAAATGTAGGAAACATAACAACTGTTAGATTTTTAAATCCTTCCGGATTAAAACCGATGGGTAATAATCTTTATTTAGAAACACCTGCCTCAGGTAATCCTACAGAAGGTATACCAGGTCAAGATGGTTTTGGTTCATTACAACAAGGTTATTTAGAAAAATCTAACGTGGATGTAGTTAAAGAAATGGTGGATATGATAATTGCTCAAAGAGCATACGATATAAATTCAAAAACTATCACCACTGCTGATGAAATGTTAAGAACAGTTTCAAACATCAAGAGGTAATTGTTAGCAAGATAGAATTTTTTAATACAAGTATAAGCTAACAGTACAACTGAGGTGGTGGTTACTCTGAAACTAAAATTTTTGACTATTTTATTATTTTTCCAGTTATTTTCATCCGTTTTTTCTAAAACAATTTTTCATGTACCTTCTTTAATTGTTTCAGAAGACCGAGTTTTCAGCTTGAAAGATATCTTTGAAGACATAAAGGTTGACAGAACAATATCTTATATTGTTAACGATAAACTCGTTTATAAAAAAGAAGATCTTTTCAAAATTTTATTTGGTTTATTAAATAGCTATTATGAAGAATACGAAATAGTTTTTGACTCAGAAGTTATTGAAATTATATATAAAAAAGATTCGACAAATAATTTAGAATATATAAATTTAGAAAGTTTTATAAGAGATACTATTAAGGAATACGACAAAGAACTTATCATAAACAATATAAATATAACAAATGTACCTAATAATATTGTGAGTGCAGATGTCACAAGAATATCTCAAAGTAACGATAAAATTTATTTAAATATTTCTATTAATGAAAACAACGAAAAAATTAGGTATGTGTCTGCGATCGTAGAAGTAGCAAAATATCAAAAGATACCTGTTTATTCACAAGATTTAAAAAGAGGAACTTTAATAAACGAATCTTTAACCCAACAAGCTACAAATAACATTCTAAACATAAATTATAAGCCTGTAGATGTTAATTTACTAAATTCTGGAAAATATGAATTAACTAAAGATGTTAAAAAAGGAGAAGTAGTAAATGCTCTTTACCTAAAAAAGATACCTGATATAAAAGCAGGGGACATTTTATCTGTAATAATTGAAGCTGATGGTATAAAAGTTACAACTTTTGCAAGGTCTATGACCAATGGTAATTTTGGAGAAATTATCAGTGCACGAAATACAGAAACAGGGATTATTATTTCTGGTCAATTAGTAGAAGGTCCCGCTTTGATTATTAAGTTAGGAGGCCAAGAATATGAAAAAAACTAAGATTTACTTTTTTCTATTAATGTCTTTCATTTTTTCTTCTATCTATTTTGCAGAATCTTTATGGAATAAAAAAGATGAAGAAGCTAATTCTATGTTTAATTACAATAAAGTTTTCAATGTTGGCGACGTTGTCACTATTGTAGTTTCCGAAAGTCCTTCACTTTCATTAACTGAAAGTTTTCCCAATTACAAAGGAGCTTCTGTTAACTCAATCAGCTCAGTCGTTAACAACATAGGAGGAGTTGATCTCAGAAACTTCTTGCCAATAGGGGCATCTGATCCTACTCAAATATCTGTACAAAACAATCAAAAAAGTGCTTCATCGAGTGCAAAAGTTCAATTGTTCATATCTTCTGTAATACAAGAGAAAGATGAAAATGGATTATTAAAAGTTAGAGGTGAAAAAGAAATAAAAGTCGGTAAAAATAGAAATACAATGATAGTAGAGGGATACGTATCTCCTAAAAGTATTGCCCAAGATGGAACAGTTTTTTCTTCCAGTTTGGTAAATGCAAAAATTTGGTATGATGGAGATATAGTTTTTCAGCAAGATCCTAATGAACCTTCTTGGATTTCATCTATATTATCAGGAATAGCTAATATATTCTTTTAGAGGTGTATAAAGATGAAAAAATTATATATTTTTTCAAGTCTTTTTATGATTATTTTTTTAATTTTAAGTAGTTACTCTTTTTCAGCTGTTAGAATAAAAGATATTTCTAACTTTAGAGGGGCCAGAGATAACCAACTATTTGGAATAGGTTTGGTTACAGGCTTAAGTGGAACAGGAGACTCGGGAGACGTCCCTTCAGAAATGTTGAACAACATGCTTGTTAATTTCAACATCTATTTAGACTCTTACATTGAAACAAAAAATACTGCCCTTGTTATGGTTTTTGCCGATATTCCCTCTTTTTATAAGGAAGGAATGAGGTTAGATGTAACTGTGGCTGCAATAGGTGATTCCAGATCTCTCGAAAATGGTGTATTGATGCAAACACCTCTTTATGGTGCCGACAATAAGGTCTATGCAGTAGCCCAAGGAAATGTCTTAACAGGTGGAACCAATGTAAGAACTACCTCTAATTTACAAAATAGGTATAAAGTCGTTGGGTATGTTCCTCAAGGAGCAATAATTGAAAGAGAGATACCAGCAAATATAGTTAAAGATAATACAGTAACCATCAACTTAAAACAGCCCGATATTACCACAGCCGCAAGAGTCGCAACAGCTATAAATACTGCATTTTCATTTAAAATTTCTCAAGCAGTAGATCCTTCGTCCATAAGGATCACTGTACCAGATTATTTTGAAGACGATATTATCTCTTTTTTAGCCCTTATAGAAGAAATAGAAGTAACTCCTGATGTAAAGGCTAAAATAGTTATTAATGAAAAAACAGGAACAATTATCCTCGGAGGAGAAGTTGTTATAGACAATTTTACTGTCAGCTACGGAAATTTTAGTGTAAGCGTAGAAAAAGGCCAAATAAGTGGTAAACCCGCGACAGTTGCTAATTTAATAACAGCATTGAAAACAAGTGGGGCAACCCCTCAAGACATAATAGCTATTATACAAGCAGCAAGCCCTTATATATATGCGGATTTGGTGGTGATGTAAATGCAAGGAATAGGTCCCGCCTTTAATTTAACAGGAATTAATACTTCAAATACAAACATTAGAGAGGCTTCTGAAGTTTTTGTTTCAGATATTTTCGCTAAAATTTTAAACTCTGCTCAAAATACAGAACTTTTTAAAGAAAACAAACTTATTCCAGAATCTAACGCTGAAAAATGGATGAAAGAATGGATTAATATTGAATATGCTACTTTGATAACTAAACAAAGTCTCACACCTTTTGTAGACCAAATCGTTAAATCTTTTCCTCCTCAGAGATGAATTTCAAATGTTTCTTTAATATTGTTAGCTTTTTCTATTTCATCTATTTCGAGTGATGAAAATATAATTTGCTCATTAAAAATTAATCCAAACCCAATTTTAAAAGATTCTGCCAACTCTTTTTTAGAAATTATTGTGTTTTTTATTGTACATAAGTCAATAACCGTTTTTTTGATTTTTTCTTTTATTAAATCTGGGTGTGAATATTTAAAACATCTAATATATCTATCATAATCAATTTTCAAAGGAATAGAACCATGCTGTATAATAAAATCCTTTGTTCGATATTGTGCGCTGCCTATAAATTTTTTACCGTTGACTTTTATTTCATATAAAGACGATGCATCATAACATATATCTTTCGTCAAACACTGATTTTTTGAAGTTTCAAGGGTTGCATAAATATTTAAATTTTTAAGAGATTCTATCAACGCATGAGATATCTTTTTGTAGCTTCCTAAAATATCTGAAGGCAAATTTTTATTACTTGAAAATGTCGAAAATGAATAGGTAAATTCGTTCTTATGTAAAACAGCTCTTCCCCCTGTTGGCCTTCTAACAATATCTATGCCTTCTTTACTAAGAAATTCCCAATCTATATTATCTACTTTTTGATGTTTCCCAACAGAAAGAGTTGGAACCTTCCATTCGTATATACGAAGTATAGAAATCTTTTGTTGTAAGCAACGTTCAGCCAAAACCATATCCAATGCCATATTCATAGCCCCTTCGTAAGAATCATCAACTATTATTTTAATCATTTGTTGACTCCCCCAAAGGATATTTCTTTGCAAACCCGATTTCTCTGGGAAATTTCTGAGGTATCTTTCCAACTTTTTTAAAAATTACTAAATAACGTTTTTTTATTTCTCCGTTTCCTACTTCATATTCAATTTCATACTCTTTTTTAACCTTTAAAATTTTTTCAACTCTTTCAACATATATTATTTCTTCCGAGAAATAAGAAGGCCCTTTAAAAAGAGCTATTGTTCCACCAATTTTAACTAAGGGAGATAAATACTCCAAAGCAATATCGCTTCTTGATAAAGCTTTACAAGTTGCATAATCAAAAAATTCTTTATATTTTTTAGCAAAAACTTCAACACGTTCATCAAATACTTCGACATTTTTCAAATTTAATTTTTTGATAAACAAGCGTACAGCTTGTATTTTTTTTCTTGTACTGTCAACAAGATAAAATTTTTTGTTTGGGAAACATATTGCCCACACTATACCAGGTATTCCTCCACCTGTACCCACATCTACAACATTTTGAGAGTTTAAAAATCTTTCATCTTTCATGACAGGAATTAAACTATCTAAAATAAGATTTTCAAAAGCCTTTTTTTCATCTTTGTAAGATGTCAAATTTATGGGATAGTTTATGAGCATTTTTATATAATTATTTAGATTTTCCAGTTCTTTAGGAGACAATTCCATTGACAATTCCCTTCTTTTATGATAAAATTTTTTATAGTCTAATAGTCTAAAATTTGTGATGGAGACGTAGCCTAATTGGCTAAGGCGTCGGTCTTGAAAACCGATGGGGTAACTCCCCTTGTGGGTTCGAGTCCCACCGTCTCCGCCAAATATATCTTCTATAATTTTGAAATCTAAAAAACCGCCCATAGGCGGTTTTAATTTTATTATGCTAAAATTAATAGATGCTTGATTTTTTAAATCTTTCCAAACCTTTCAAAAGGGTAAATCCTTAAAAAAGTAGTACCAATGACATTTTCTACGGGTACAAATCCAAAAAATCTACTATCTTGACTTTCTAACGTATTATCGCCCATAAAGAAATAATAGCCGTCTGGGACTTTAACGTTTACTAATCCTTCCTCATCTTTAAAAATTAAACTCTTCAAATTTAACTTAGCAAGCTCTTTTTCATAGAAATCTGTAAATAATAACGTATCTCTCATTTCTTGATACCACATTAATGTAGGCTTTCCTAAAATTAATCTACTTGTAAAATTATCCTTGTACATAAAAAATATATTGGAAGTAGATATTTCATAGCTATTTTTTTCTGGATACGCTATATATTCAAAAAAGTTTGGATCTTCAAAGATGGCGTCACGTAAATAATAAATATTCTCGAATTCAGGCCTAATTTCACCATTTATTTCTAATAAAGATACTTTATTTTTTATTTGAGATGGAATGTAATCTACACTTTCATAATATGTTATTATAAAATCTAACCATTCGGGAATATCGGCAATCTTTCCACTTTTAATATTTTCCCAAAATTCACTCCCAACGGGTACTAACCTAAGAGTATCTCCTGGCTTACCAACTAATCTTTTTACATATTTCACATGCCCCTCAAATTCAGAAGGCGCGAAAAAATCCATAAACCTATCAAATGCTCTCAATTGCTGTTGAGCTCTTATATCAACAAAAGGAGTCCAAAATACAACTATTTCGCCTCTTTTTGGTTCTGTAAATTCATAAGTAACTTTTTCTACAAATAATCTATCATAAACTTGAATAGTTGGCACCATAGAAGGAGTAGGTACCATCATAGTCTCAAAGACATATAACCTAATGATAGTACCAAATATTAATGCATATATTATTGCGTAAATCCAATCAAGTGTTTCATCTTTTATTTTTTTCTTAGTAGCCTCTTTCAAAAGGCTCAATCCTTCCTCTCTTTGATTCGAATCTTACCTTTAACGTCCCTTAAATAATAAAGTTTTGCTCTTCTTACTTTTCCTTTCTTAATAACCTCAACACTATTTATAGTTGGAGAATGAAACGGAAATATTCTCTCAACACCTATTCTATCTGCTCCTATTTTTCTCACCGTAAAAGTTTTTCCTATTCCGGCTCCTTTAATTTTAATAACAATCCCTTCAAAAGGTTGTATCCTTTCTCTTTGCTTTGATCCTTCTCCTTCTACTACTTTTACATTAACTCTCACCGTATCTCCTGGTCTAATCTCTGGAATATTTTCCTTCTTATAATTTGTTTCAACTGAATTTATCAATCTGTCCATTTTCAAAACCTCCTAAATCCTTAATTATTTATTATTTAGTCTATCTCCATGGATCCAAATATATTCAAGAATTATAACAAATTTCTTCTCCAATCAATCTATCAAGTGTAATGGCCACAGCCGCTCGAACTGAAAGATGATTAAAATCAGATTTTGCCCTTATTGGTTCTAAATCATAATCACATATTTCTCTAATTTCTTCAGGCATACCCCAACCCGTTCCAAAAAGAATAAGAATAGGATCCTCTGCCCTTCTAATTACCTGTGACAATTCACTAAAGGTGACTACATTGTTTCTTGGTTTTGCAGACGTGAAAACAATTTTAGGCTTTATTCCTTCTATCTTTTCAATCTTTTCAATCACATCTTCTAAATAACTTTCAATACGAAATATGTCTAACGCATCTTTCCTATTGGGATTATAATCACTACCAAACCCTTTTGTCCAATATTCAACAACCCTTTCAACAATCTTTCTTTGTGCAGGCAAATTGCTTACAAGGAAATAGTTCTTCACATTATAAGTTCTGCATGTTCTTGAAATATCGTGAATATCAAAATTAGTAACTGCCGTAGAAACTATTGAACCATCTTTTTTTAATATAGGATAATGAATCAAAGCAACATAAACTTTATTAATCATCAAAGTTCTCCTTATCATTTTTGCCAAAACTTCTATCATACAATTCTATTATAATCTCTATTAAAAGATCCTTCTCTTCTTCATTCAAATCTTTTTTTCGGAAAAGATCCGGCCTTTTTAAAATAGTTTTTAACAAACTTTCTTTTTTTCTAAATAGTTCTATCTTTTTGTGATCACCACTTAGTAATACTTCAGGTACTTTCATGCCTCTAAACTCAGCAGGTTTTGTGTAATGAGAATAATCTAAAAGACCATTATAAAAAGAGTCGTTTTCAACACTTTCTTGTGAACCTACAACACCAGGTACAAATCTCAACAATGTTTCAATTATAACCATCGCTGGAAGTTCTCCGCCTGTTAAAACATAATCCCCTATCGAAATCTTTTTATCCACCAATCTACTTACTCTTTCGTCAATACCTTCATATCTACCACAAAAAAAAATCAACTCTTCTTTTTTTGCAAGCTCTAAAGCTATTTGATTGTTCAAGGTTTCCCCTTGAGGTGATGGCATTACAATGTAGGGTTTACTTCCTTTTTTCAATAAATATTCATCATAAAATCTATAAAAAGGTTCTGCTAACATTACCATTCCATTTTTACCACCATAGCCTGGTCTATCAGTAACTTTATGTTTATCTGTAGTGTAATCTCTTAAATTCAAAACTTCAAAGTTAACTATTTGTTTTTGAATTGCTTTTTTAATAACTCCAATTTGAGTAATTATCTGAAACGCTTCGGGAAAAATTGTTAGTACACTAATTTCAATCTTCTTCAGATTCATTTTCATACCACTCAATTTTTCGAACTTTTATTATCTTTTCTTTCTTATTGATTTCTATTATATAATAATCTGTCATAGGTATGAGGGTTTCTTCTTTTTTATACCCATCATTTTTTTCTATAGAAATAACATCATTAGCACCAGTTTGAATAACCTCCACAACTTTACCCGCATATTCACCATCTTCATAGTAAACTTCTGCATCTAAAATTTCATACCAGTAATATTCATCTTCTTCAAGCCTGGGAAGCTCATCTTTTTCAACAAAGATTTGAAAACCAATCATTTTTTTAGCTTCATCTAACCCTTTTACTCCCCTTAAAGAAAGAACAAAGAATCTATTCAAATTTTTTATATTCAATACTTTACTATATAAATATTTTTTAGTAACAGGATTATATAAAAAAACTTCATTCAAGTTTTTTACCATTTCCTCTATATTTGTAAAAGGTAAAAACTTAACTTCTCCTCTTACTCCATGGCTATTCACAATCTTCCCTACCGAGATTTTATTACTCAACAAACTTTCAATTGTTTCCAAAGTAATCACCTAACAACTTTTAAAATAAACTTTTTGTCTTGATCCTTCTTTGCAGCATTTAACAAAATGTTTATGGATTTAATGGTCCTACCATCTTTTCCTATAATTTGTCCCACATCTTCAGAATTCACATAAATTTCAAAAACAATATTTTCTCCTTCGTCACTTTCTTTTATTTTCACTTCATTTGGATGTTTTACAATTCTCGTTAATATATCGTTAAGCAACTCTTTCATTGATTAATTTCACCTTGTTCCACAGCGACATTTTCATTCACTTTATTTTCTTTATTTTTTCTTGCCTCATACTTTATTTGGTCAAACCTTTTCATAACCCCCATTTTTCTGAGAATTCTTCTTGCCGTATCTGTAGGTTGTGCACCTTTTAAAAGCCATTCCAAAGCTTTATCTTCATCTACTTTATATTGATTAGACTCATTGAGAGGATCGTAATAACCTATAGATTCCAAATATTTTCCGCTTCTTTTGTTTCTTGAATCAACAACAACAATCCTATAAAAAGGTTGATGTCTCCTTCCCATTCTACTTAACCTAATTTTTACCATTAAAGCACCTCCATATATTTTTATATATTATTTCCTTATTTATATTAAAAAGGAAGATTTTTCATTAATTTTCTTCCCTTAAAATTTTTCATTTGTTTCATTGTTTTCTTCAATTGCTCATACGATTTTAAAAGTTTATTAATATCTTGAAGAGTAGTCCCACTACCCTTTGCAATTCTTTGCTTCCTTGAATAAGATATTATTCTTGGATTTTTTCTTTCCTGTGGCGTCATAGAGTTAATTATTGCTTCAAATTTTTTTAATTCTTGTTCACCCTTAGATGTATCTACCTGTTCCTTAGGAACTCCCGGAATCATTTCTAACAGACTCGATAATGGACCTAATTTTCTTATCTGCTTTATTTGATCAAGAAAATCTTCAAGATCAAATTTACCTTCTAAAAACCTTTCACTATCTTCTTCGGCTTTCTTTTTGTCTATTTCTTTCTCTACTTTTTCTATAAAAGAAAGGACATCTCCCATTCCTAAAATTCTTCCAGCATACCTTTCTGGATAAAACTCCTCTAAATCATCAATTTTTTCTCCTATACCTACTAATTTTATAGGTTTACCTGTAATATAACGTATGGAAATTATAACCCCACCTCGAGAGTCTCCATCCAGTTTTGTTACTATAAAACCTGAAATATCCAACCTATCATTGAATTCTTTTGCTGAATTAACAGCATCCTGGCCAACCATTGAATCGACAACCATCAATATTTCATCAGGATTAATCATATATTTTATCTTCTCTAACTCTTCCATCATATTTTCATCTATATGCAATCTTCCTGCCGTATCAACTATTACTACATCATGTAGAAGTTTTTCCGCATATTTTTTACTTTCTTCCACAATTTTAATTGCATTTACTTTATCTCCTGTATAAACAGGAACACCTATATCTTCTCCTAACTGCATCAATTGATCTATAGCTGCCGGTCTATAGGTATCAGCTGCAACAAGTAAAGGATTCTTTCCTTTCTTTTTATACATATAAGCTAATTTCGCGGCAGTAGTAGTTTTTCCACTACCTTGTAGACCTGTTAACATAATAAAACCTGGATTTTTGGAAATAATTATCTTATTATCTTTACTACCCATTAACTTTATCAAATTATCTCTAACTATTCTTATAAATTCTTGATCAGGGGTCAAACTTTCAAGAACCTTTTCACCAACGGCTTCTTCCAGAACCTTTGCAACAAACTCTTTTACCACTTTATAATGCACGTCAGCTTCCAACAGAGACATTTTAACTTCTCTGACAGCATCTTTTATATTCTTTTCAGTTATTTTCCCTTTACCAGAAAGATTTTTAAAAACTCCAGAAAGTTTTTTTTGCAAACTTTCAAACATAATTGTTTATCACCTCACTAACAACCTCTACTTAGTATACTATAAAATGAGCTAACTTTGGTGAAAAGTTTGCTAACACTAAAACACTGTAGATAAATTAATGTTACTATTAAATTAATTTTTTTATACCATAAAAACAATTCTCTTTTATTTTAACAGTCTGATCTATCTCAATATTAATAAGCATATTCAATGATTGTTAAAAAATGAATTCACCTTAATTTAAAAAAGAAACCTCTTGATTGATTATGTTTTTTATGTTATAATTATTGAAGTACTACGCCTGTAGCTCAACTGGTAGAGCGGCGGTCTCCAAAATCGCAGGTTGGGGGTTCGATTCCCTCCGGGCGTGCCAAATAAATTTAAAGCCGACTTTGTTGTCGGCTTTTTTATATTTTTATTTAGTATTCATCTTTGTTTTCAAAATCTTCGTCTTCTTCGTCTTCTCCATCTTCATCTTCTTCTATATACCAGTCATCTTCGTATTCATCATCCATATCGTCTTCTCCAAAATCTTCTTCATTTTCATAATCTTCTTGGAATTCTTCCTTTTCCATCTTTTCCCACAATTCTGAAACTTTTGTAAACTCTTTTTCATCATCTATACTATTTAAAAATATTTTTTCGCCTTCTTTTTCCACTTTAAAAGCCACCATCTCTTCCAAAACCATTTCTTGTTTTTCGTCATCTTTAAAAGCTTCTTGACATATCCAATAAGTATTGCCGTCCAATTCTATTTCCTTTACAAACATAAAATCAGATTCATTTCCGTCCTCATCAGTCAAAGTAAAAAAATCTAACTTTTCCACTGTAATTCCTCCTATTTTTTAATTATATGCTCGCTTTAGAAACTATGAAACTCATATTTTAAAATTGTTTTAAAAATTTGTTTTTTCAAAAATACCTTCATAATTCTAATACGCACAAATTAACTATTCCTTTAACTCCTTCATACTTATAGCTAAATAAAAGGTAAAGAAAGATACGCCTTGACCCCAATTTAAATTCAAAATATCGTTTTTAAAAAACACCTTTTAATTCTCTTAAAATTTCCTTTACAGCCTTTCCTCTTCCCATAGTAAAAATATGAACTCCCGGTACTTTTATTTCCAACAGATCTTTAATTAAATTTATCGTATATTTAATACCTAACTTATATTCATCTTGTTCGCTTCGAGCTTCATCAAAATCTTGAATTACTTTTTGAGGAATATTCACAAAAAAATTTTTAGGAATAGTATAAAGAGATTTTTTGCTTTCTATAGGTTTTATCCATGCAATTATAGGAATATCTATACCAATTTCTCTAACTCTTTTAACAAAATTTTTATAATACTCCACATCAAAAAACATTTGAGTTATTATGAATTCAGCTCCCAGCTCTACTTTTAATTTTAAGTATTCTAAATCTTTTCTCAAGTTGGGTGATTCAACGTGTTTTTCAGGATAACCAGCCACACCTATACAAAAATTGGTAGGAAAAGCCTTTTTTAAAGGACAAGTATAATTCCCCTGATTAAGCTCACTAATTTGCCTAACTAAATCAGAAGCATGTTCATATTCACCTTCAACTTTCCATGTATATCTGTTTTTATCTCCCCGTATCACGAAAACATTTTCGAATTCAAGATAATTAAGGTCTATCAATATATCTTCAAGTTGATATTTGTTGTAACCTACACATAAAAGATGAGGAACTACCTCTATTTTATACCTGTTTTTTATGGCGGCACTTATACCGACCGTTCCTGGCCGTTTATTCCTGATGATTTTTTCAATCTTTCCTTCTTTTTCCATAAATTCTATTTCATTTGCATGCTTAGTTACATTTATAAATCGTGGAGAAAATTCTATTAAATCATCTAAAACTTCGAAGATATTGTTAATATTTCCACCAACTTTTGGCGGAATTACTTCAAAGGAAAGTATCGGATTTTTTGATTGTTTAATAGCTTCCACCACTTTCATTTTTTTACTCCTAAAAATGTAAATGTTTTTTCAATTTTAACATATTAAAGAAAAGTTGTCAATCAAATCTAAAAATGCACTAAATCAAAAAAACGGGGAGAAGTCTCCCCGTTCCTCTTCAATTATATTAAATAATGTTTATTATTGATAATTTACTTTCTTTCCTCTTTTGTATTTTACAGCTGCTTGAGCCGCAGCTAACCTTGCTACCGGAACCCTGTAAGGCGAACAGCTTACATAATCTAATCCTACTAAATGAGCGAATTCAATAGATTCTGGATCTCCTCCATGTTCCCCACATATTCCAACTTTTAATTTTGGATTTGCAGCTCTTCCTCCGTCTAAAGCAAGTTTTATTAACTTACCTACACCTTCTCTATCTATTTGTTGGAAAGGATCCTTTTCGTATATTCCCTTTGCCAAATAATCTCCTATAAATTTACCATAGTCATCCCTTGAAAATCCTAAACTCAATTGCGTTAAATCATTTGTTCCAAAGCTAAAGAAATCTGCTTCTGCACCAATTTGATCTGCTACTACGCAAGCTCTTGGAACTTCTATCATTGTTCCAACCTTATATTCTAAATCCACGTTATTTTCTTTTATTAATTGATCTGCTATTTGTTTAATAGACTCTTTTAAGATAGTAAGTTCTTTAACGCTTCCAACAACTGGAATCATTATTTCTGGCTGAACTTTTTTCCCTTCTTTTACTATATCTATTGCAGCTAAAATAATAGCTTTAGTTTGCATCTCTGCTATTTCTGGGTAAGTTATTGCTAACCTTACACCTCTGTGTCCCATCATTGGGTTAAATTCTTCCAATTCCTTCACAGTTTGTCTTAACTCTTCTTCGCTAATCCCTAAGCTTTTTGCTACTTCTTTAATCTGTTCGTCGGTTTCTGGAACAAACTCATGAAGTGGAGGATCTAAAAGTCTTATCGTAACAGAAAATCCTTCCATCTCTTCAAATAAACCTTTGAAATCCGATCTTTGGAAAGGAAGTAATTCTTCCAAAGCCGCTCTTCTTTGTTCTTCAGTTTTTGAAACAATCATTCTTCTCATTTTGTTAATTCTTTCGGGGCCAAAGAACATATGTTCGGTTCTACACAACCCTATTCCTTGCGCTCCAAATTCTCTGGCGACTTTCGCATCTCTTGGAACGTCAGCATTAGCACGTACTCCCAAATCGGAAACTTCGTCAGCATAACTAAGTAATTCAGAAATTGCGCCAGACAATCCTTGAGGTCTTACAGTTTTTATTTTCCCAGCGTATACTTTCCCTTCGTTACCATCTATTGAAATCCATTCACCTTCTTTAATTACTACACCATTAGATCTTATAACTTTATTTTTTAAGTCTATTGCTATGTCTTCAGCACCAACAACGGCTGTTTTACCCATACCTCTTGCAACAACTGCAGCATGTGAAGTCATTCCACCACGAGATGTTAAAATCCCTTCTGCAACGTTCATACCACCAACGTCTTCAGGAGATGTTTCTGGTCTTGCAAGGATTACTTTTTCACCTTCTTTTACTTTTTTCTCAGCATCTTCAGCACTAAAAACAACCTTACCTGTAGCAGCACCAGGAGATGCAGGAAGGCCTTTACCAATATATTGTGCCTTTTTTAATTCCTCGGGATCAAAAACCGGATGCAAAAGCTTTTCGATATCTTCTGGCCTTACTCTCATAACAGCTTCTTCTTTATTTATTAACCCTTCCTTTACCATATCTACAGCAATTTTAACTGCAGCCGCAGCAGTTCTCTTACCGCTTCTTGTTTGAAGAATATAAAGTTTGCCTTTTTCGATTGTAAATTCTACATCCTGCATATCTCTAAAATGTTTTTCTAAATTATTCATAACTTCTATTAGTTGATTATAAACACCTGGATTAATATTTTTAAGTTCTTCTAAACTCTCTGGAGTTCTAATTCCAGCAACAACATCTTCTCCTTGAGCATTTGTAAGAAATTCACCATAATACTTTTTCTCCCCAGTGTTAGGATCTCTTGTAAAAGCAACACCTGTACCGCTATCTTCACCCATATTTCCGAAAACCATTGCAACAACATTTACCGCTGTTCCAAGCAATCCTCGATTATCCAAATTATTGATTTGCCTATATTTAATTGCACGCGGATTGTTCCAACTTCCAAAAACAGCTTCTATAGAGATCCAAAGTTGTTCCATAGGATCTTGAGGAAATTCTTTACCTTCTTCTTCATATAATTTTTTATACAACTCCACGACCTTTTTAAGGTCGTTTGCATCCAATTCTATGTCTTGTTTTACACCTTTTTGAGTTTTTACCTTATTTAAATTTTCTTCAAACTTTTCGTGGGCGATTCCTAACGCAACATCTCCAAACATTTGGATGAATCTCCTATAAGAATCCCATGCAAATCTTTCGTTGTTAGTCTGTTTTGCCAAACCTTCTACAGAATCGTCATTAAGCCCTAAATTCAATATAGTATCCATCATACCTGGCATTGAAACTGCCGCTCCAGATCTTACGGATACTAACAAAGGATTATTAGGATCCCCAAATTTTTTGCCTGTAACTTCTTCCAATTCTTTCATTGCTTTTTCTACATCGTCTTTCAAACCTTCCGGAAACTTCTTACCGTTTTCCCAATAATATTTACAAACCTCTGTTGAGATTGTAAATCCTGGAGGAACCGGTAAACCCAACGATGCCATTTCTGCTAAATTAGCACCTTTTCCGCCTAAAATATCTTTCATCTTCGCATTTCCTTCTACTTTGTTTTTATTCCAAACATATACATATTTTTTAGACATGCTTCTACCTCCTCTGACCAGTTTTTAATTTTATCTAACAAATTATATTATATTAACTTTTTTAATCATTCTCATTTATGTAAAATTTAACAAACAATTTTACTTATAAATTTTTTTAATAAGCTTCTTCTTTAATTAATTTAGCAATGATTTTTTTATTTTTTTCAGTTATTACTAAATAAGAAATTAGCTTTCTTTTAACAAATTCATTCTTATTAATGCCAAAGTTTCTATTCACCATAAACTTCCAAGTCCCTGTGTTAGCATAAAATTTTTTCCCTGCTCCGTTGGATATTATATTAAAAGAAGCTCTATGATTATGTCCCATCACCATCGAATTAATATCTCCCTCTGAAAAAGATATGTCTTTATCATAAAAGCCAAGTAAATAATTTTTCGGGATAAAAAAATTTTCATCTAAAAGTTTTTGTGCCTTCATCAATAAAGAATTAGAATTTCTTAAACTTCTGAAAAACATCCCTATTCTTACAATCGATTCTCCTAATTTAATGCCACCTACTCTGTTTACAAAAATATTTGACAATACATTGATTCCAGGATAATTAATTTTCATCCATTTTTTCACCTGGTCCGTCTTAATCATTTGAGTAAATGTTTCAATCCATTGATTCTTTAAATCATAACTTAATTCATATTTGTTTTTTATATAATCTAACCATTTAAAAACATCCAACTGTGGATATATATTTTGATAATCCGAGAAAAGCTCTTTAGGAAGGATTTTAATAGCTATATTTGCAAAATTATAATTAATATACTTGTTCATATACTCACTAAAAGAAGGAATTAAACTCCCTTCTTCATCTTGATTTAATCTATTTACAGGATCAAATTGATTACCATGAATTACAAAAAGTTTCAATTCTTCATCATAATAAAAAGGCAAAATTTCACAATTTTCAAAATTCTCTTTTATTTTTTCTTTTATTTTATGGTTCAAAAGAACATAATAATCATGATTTCCAACAATATAATAAACTCTATTTTTTTTTGAAAAATTTTTAAAAGTATTTATTAATTTTTCATGGCTTTTAAATATTTCGTCTATCAAAGAAACGTCGAAGTTATTAGCATATTCATTCGCTGTGTTTGCCATATAACCATCGTTAATTAGATTAGTTAACTCTAAAAAATCTCCCACTATATACATTTCAGTCTTTTCTTTTTGCAATTCGTCAAGTAATTTTATTAATCGATCGTCATATATAAAATCGTCCGATTCGTTACCTAGACCTATATGAAGATCACTTAAATAAACTTTCATAAATACCTCGCCTTTTTAAATATTTAGGTTAAACGTATACTCAAAATCAAAATTCTATCTTTTTTAAAAATACTTATTCCTAAAATACGATAAACATTTGATAAATTACTTTAAAATATTATCAAAGATTATTATAACATATTATTTTTGGTAGATTTAAAAGTTTTTTTAAGACTAATTGAAGTTATCAAATATTTTTTCAAAAAGTGTTGCTTTTAGAATAAAAATATGCTATAATTTAAATACGATAAATTTTATCGGAATTAATTTCAAGTGGAGGTGTCAATATGGCATTTGAACTACCTAAATTACCTTATTCCTATGATGCATTAGAACCTTATATAGATGCAAGAACTATGGAAATTCATTACAGCAAGCATCATGCCGGTTATGTTAACAATTTAAATTCGGCTTTAGAAAAACATCCTGAGTTAAAAAACAAGAATGTAGAAGACTTATTAAAAGATTTAGACAACATTCCTAACGATATAAGAACTTCTGTAAGAAACAACGGAGGAGGGCATTATAATCATTCAATATTTTGGACAATCATGGGACCAAAAGTTGAAGAAAAACCTTTTGGAAAATTAGCAGAAAAAATCGATAAAACATTTGGAAGTTTTAAGAATTTCAAAGAAGAATTCTCCAAAGCTGCAGTTTCAAGATTTGGAAGTGGTTGGGCTTGGTTAGTAACGGATGATTTTGGCAATATGTCTATAATTTCAACACCTAATCAAGATAATCCTATTTTTTTTGGCTTAAAACCTATTTTAGGTTTAGATGTTTGGGAGCATGCATATTATTTAAAATATCAAAATAGAAGGATAGAATACATAGAAGCATGGTGGAATGTGGTAAATTGGAAAGAAGTAGAAAACCGTTTTGAAAAATTAGCATAAAAAAACAAAGTCGGTCGCCTCAAGCAACCGGCTTTTTCATTTAATATTTGTTTTTTGAATACCTAATAAAACAAGATAGGCTACTATCATTCCTAAAGAAAACTGCATCACATTCCATGGAATTTCAAAAATAGGTATAACCCAATTCCCTAAAATTAATCTTCCCACCAAAAAATAACCTACTACCATCCATAAACCAGCTATAACACTTCCCATCATGTTACCCAAATTAAATAATTTTAAATCCCTTTTTCTCAGAGTTAAAGAGAATATAGTTAAGGCAAGCGGAATAACAATCAAAACTATATTGATTGAACTTCTAACTTGCAATAAAAAAGATGATAGTTCTTCTATATTTTCATACCCTAATTCTTCAATTAAAGTTTGAGCTAAAGAAGTATTGGCTAAATTTGCTACTAAATTTTTTAAAAATAATGAAATACTAAGCATAGACACTATCCACACACTCACACTTATAGAAAAAATAAAAATCTCATTTTTCAAAGAATATTTTTTTCTATAATTATATGAAATTAAACCAACAAGAGCTCCCATAATTGATTTTATTATAAGAGTAGGAATTGCCCAAAAAGCATAACCCCCAACTAAATCGGCAAGAGCAGAACCTAATCCTCCTACTAACGCTCCAACTTTCCACCCAAATAGAATCGACGCAATAAATATTATACTGTCTCCCAAATGTACATATCCTCTCGTGAAAGGTACGGGAACTTTAATAGCAAAAGTCAAAACAAAAGTTAAAGCAATCAATATACCCGTAATAACTATGTTTCTTGTTTTCAAAAATCCTCACCCTTTTCTCTTTCGTTAAATATTTCTGGTTTAAATATCTTTATAAAAGGATTTTCATTGAATATTAAAGCTTTATTTTCCATACTTAATTCTCTATCTATTTTATCGACTAATTCAGGAGCGTATATAATTTGATGCAAAGAGTATTCATAGGGTATTCCCATATTTTTTAACGTTACAATGTCTCTAATCCAATCAGGTTCTTCTACTGGAGCATCTGAAGAAAAAAACAGGGGTATATTATTTTTAAACAAATCAAAAAATTTAAAGGCATTCACTATTCTTTCTCCTAACCTCTCATTAATAAAAACTTTATCAGATTCTATAAACTGGGGCTGTACATCAACAATTATATTAAAACTTTTCAAGTCTTTTATTTGAACTTCGTTTAAAATTTCTGCATGAATAATTCTATGTATCAGTTTTGGTTTCAATCTTTTAAAAATATTTAAAATCTGATCAATCGCTCCATCTCCTATAGCATGAGCGGCCAAATGCAAACTTTTATCTTCACAAAATTTAACAACTTCCGTTAGTTCCTCATCACTCCATAATTTTTCACCAAAAGTATCTGCATCGTTATATTTTTTGAGCAAATAAGCAGTTCTACCACCTAAAGAGCCATCTAAATATACTTTTACTGAATTAAATTCATCAAAATAACCTTCTTTATAATACTTTAAAAGTTCCTCAAAATTTTTTATAGCAACTTTTTCGTATACATTAAAATCTTTATCTTCTTTATATGGTAAATCTTCTTTACTTAAACCATGTAAATCATCTGAATGAACAAAACCATACCCTTTACTTTTCAAAAATTTTTTTGCAATCTCATAATTATTTTTTATATTATTGAAAGCTCCAAATATTTCATAAAATTTATCTATTGCCTTTTCTTTAATTATACCTTTTTCAAAATTTATATAACTTTCTAATCCTATAAAATCAATTATTTCAAAAACTTTAGAATTTGCGACAGCAATATGTCCACATCTTCTTATCAATAAAATAGGAATATCTTTGGTTATTTCATCCAAAAAAGACTTAGTTGGTTTTGAAAATTCTTCCGTCCAACCCCTTAATATTATTTTATCTGGAGTTCGGCTTAAAAGTCCTTCTAAAATTTTTTTGATATCAAAAAGGTTTTTCTCTTCTAAAGTTGGTTGAGATAATTTTTCGCCTAAACCTAACATATGTAAATGGGTATCTGTTACAAGTGGTGTTACATACAACTGTTTATTAAATTTAGTGTTTACATACTTAAAATTCCTGTTTTTTGTAAGTTTATACATTTATTTCCCCCAATTTGATTGAGTATATTCGCTTTAGCATTCATAAAATTCCCATTTTATCTTGGTTTACTTTGCAATCTACTTAAATTTAAAATTTCTTTAGATTACCTATTTTAACTATTTATTCTTCCATTTAATTATATCATAACGTCTAAAACTTCTATGCTTACCGTTGGGGGTTATATTCCATCTCAAAAAATATAACAATACTTTTCACTATTCTTTTAATCCACTACTTACCAAACTTTTAACAAATAAATCTTGAAGTAAGAAAAATATTATTAATGTTGGAATAGCTACCATTAGAGTACCAGCCATTATTACACCCCAATTATTTGTGGATTCTGCGGAAATAAGCATTTTTACACCAATTTGTGCTGTTTTCATCCTGTCATCCATTGTTACTATTAACGGCCAAAGATACATATTCCAAGCATAAACAAAATTAATTATAGACGCCCCTGCAATCATTGGCCCTGATAAAGGAATGAGTATTCTGAAAAAATATTGCATAGGAGTAGCACCATCAATCTTCGCAGCATCTTCTAAAGTTTGAGGTATAGACATAAAATGTTGTCTAAATAAAAAAGTGTTTGTCGCTGAAGCAGTAAAAGGTATTATTAAAGCCCAATATGTATTTACCCACCCAAATTTTGACATTATCATAAAAAGAGGTAATATCATAACGGTTTCTGCAGGTAAAAATAGAGTTATAAACAAAGTAGAAAAAAGAATGTTTTTCCCTTTAAATCTAAAGGAAGAAAAGGCGAAAGCTGCCAAAGTACCGGTAATTAACTTTCCCAATGTAATAAAAGTAGCTACAATCAAAGAATTCCATAACATTTTTCCAAGAGGAACTAGTTTTAAAGCATCTAAATAATTTTGAAAATTTAAGCTTGAAGGTAAAAATTTTGGCGGATAAGAATAGACTTCTGTAGGACCCATAAAGCTCATGGAAATTGCGAGAATAAAGGGTAAAAACATTGCTAATGATACCGCTATTAAACATATTTCTATCAAAAAATAATTTAGTCTTTTTCTTGAGCTTATCTTCATTATTATCTACTCCTTTATTGATAGTGAACCTTTTTTTCTCCAAATCTAAAATAGAGAAAAGTTATAAAAGACATTATTATGAAAAGTATGACACTTTCGGTTGCTGCCATACTTGTTTTCTGAAAAAAGAAGGCATCTTGATAAAGTTTATATATAAGAGTAGTTGTACTTCCAAGAGGTCCTCCTTTTGTCATTATATCAATGATTCCAAAAGATTCGAACATCGAGTGAGTTATATTCATAATAACAAGATAAAACGTAATTGGTGAAAGAATGGGAAATTTTATTCTCCACATACGTTGCCAGGTATTTGCTCCATCTATTATAGAGCTATCTATTATTGACTCTGATATAGATTGAAGACCAGCAAGATAAAATATAATCGAAAAAGGGAGCATTTTCCATATACTAGCAACTATTATTGAAATCAGGGCATACGGCGTTTGATTTAACCAATTAATGTTTTTTCCGGTAATTTGAGATAAAAAATAATTAATATGACCTGCTACTGGATTTAACATAAAAACCCATAAAGCTCCTCCAATAGCGAAAGAAATAGCATAAGGAACAAATATGATTGTCCGATAAATCTTTACACCAAATATTTTGTTATCTAACAGTTGGGCTATTAAATATCCCAATATAATTACACTTACAACAGTTGAAGCTACATATATTAAAGTTACTTTCGCGGCATTCCAATAAGTTTGATTTGTAAAAAGATCTATGTAATTTTGCAAGCCTACAAAGATTTTCTTTTGACCAAAAGGGGCAGTTTTAAAAAAACTCAATGAAAAAGAATTTACAGCCGGCCAATAAATAAAAATTCCTATTATTAAAAAAGTAGGTATTAATAAAAGATAAGGAGTATATTTTCCCCATTTCATAGTTAATTCCTCCTAAAAAATCCAAGGAAGAAAATAGGTTCTTCCTTGGATATCTTTATTATTTATGATTAATTTTGAAAAGAGGCTATTTATAAAATTGATTATATTCTTTAATCAATTTTGTGACCTCATTTTCTGCCCAAGCTAACGCTGATTCTGGTGTCATTCGACCAGCTACCATTCTTTCATAGGCAGTTTCGATAATATCCCGTGCTTCAGGAAATACACCAATAACCGCACCACTCGTATTATAATTTCTTTTAGCCAATAGTAACTGCAAAAGTGACGTAAAATAATTAGGGTTTTCTGCATAAAATCCTTCATAGTGAAGTGTTTGTATCGCATCTTTTCTTACTGGAAAATATCCGGTCCCTTTATGCCATTTTATTTGTTGATCTTCACGGTTTACAAATTTCATAAATTCCCAAGCTGCTTTTGTTTCATTATCTGGATGTCCGGCTATTAACCATAAACTTGCACCACCAATTACAGGCCCTCCACTTGTATTTTTATCTGGTACCGGTAAAAAAGCAGTTCCCAATTCATAACCATTTTGCGCAAGTCCTGCTTCAAACATCGCGACATCTGATGTAGAAGTGATTAACATCGCAGCTTTTCCAGGAATGAAATTTTGTCTCGCTGCTGCCCAATCTTCTCTGGGAGTGTTAAGGATTAAGCCTTCCTTATTCAATTGATTAAATAATTCAAATATCTTAACTCCAGCTTCATTGTTGAAAACAGCTTCTGTCGCTCGATTTGTTCTTCCGTTGTCATTGTTAACAAAAGGTGCGTCTGCAGCAGCTAATAATTGTTCAAATACCCAAGAATGAGTAGGCCAAGTAAAACCATATTGAATTGTATTTCCCCTTGCATCTTTTTTTGTAAGAATTCTTGCATATTCTAAAAATTCTTCATATGTTTGAGGTGGTCTATTTGGATCGAGTCCCGCCTGTTCAAAAAGAGTCTTGTTATAGTAAAGTATAGCAGTGGAAGAATTGAACGGCATTGAATATAGTTTGCCATCAACTGTGTAATAGTTTAAAATAGGCTCAAGTAAAACACCAGGATCATATGACTTATCTTGATCAAGTAAATCTTGAACTGGAACAATTATACCGCTATCAATCATCATTCTTGTTCCTATTTCATATATTTGAACTATATGAGGGGCATTTCTTGACTGCACAGCTGCACTTAATTTGTTCAAAGTTTCAGGGTAACTTCCTGTATACTGCACGTTAACTTTAATATCAGGGTTTGCTTTTTCAAAATCATCAACCATACTTTGAATTAAAGGAATTCTGTCCCCACTCATAGCATGCCAAAATTCAATCGTGGTAACAGGAAAAATCAATCCCGCTAAAAAAACAAATACAAAACTTAAAACTGCCAACTTTTTCATTTAAAACACCTCCTTAAAATTTTTATACTTACTTTAAAAACTATAAAACTCTTATTCTATTATTCTATAAATGTTTTGAATCTTAATTTTTTCAAAAATACCTCCTCAACTATAATCCTTACAGAATATGAATTTCTTTAACTTTTTTGTTACGTATATCTAAGGAGAGGGGTAAGGGCTTCGCTCTGAACCCACTTTAAATTCAAAAGCTTATTTTCTAAAAATCTTTATTTATAAAATGCTTATGCAATTCTAATTTTGACAATTTACCTATTTTTTTAAGTTCTTAGGTACGTATATCTATAAGGATAGGGAAAGGGCTCCGCCGCTCCCATTCTACCAAGGGGTAAATGTAATAGAAATTCCTCTCACCAAAGGGTTGGATGCGACACTTTTTGTTTCAGCCAGGGTGTGGCATCAGATGGAGTAATTTAATCATTTTAAATTCAAATGCTTATTTTCTGAAAAATATAATTTCTAAAGTTCCTAATTTGATTGATTTAACATATCAGCGCAAGTTGCACGTCTTTCTAAATATATAATATTCTTATTAAAGCTAAATAAAATCAAATTAAGTTTTGTTAAATTGGTATTTTCATAAAAATAGAAAAGCCCAATAATATCAGAATAATGAAACCGATACTATTAGGCTTTTCTATATTCTTATCCAGCCTTTTATTATTTTAACATTTATAAAAAATATAGTCAAACTCTTTTATAATGGATTATGGCAGGTTAAAGCCAAATAATTAAGAATATAAAATATAATTGTGAAATTTCTTAATAAAACTATTAACAAAAAATTTCGGTATCTATATTAAGTTTTTCTCTTAATTGTTCAATTTCAAAAATTATCTGATCAACATAAGGAGAACTTTCTTTGATAAAAACTGGAATGTATCCTATAGTAGCTTTTACTTTAATATATTTATTGCCTGAATATTTTTTATGGTTCCACAGATACACCCAGTTATCAGGTGGTAAGTAAACTTGTCGCTCATTTTTCTTCTTAGATAAAATAGGCGCTATTAATAAGTCTCTACCTAACATGTATTGATAAAGTTGCGTATAGCTTTTTATATCTTCTGGATAATTGAGAGATAGAGGCCTCATAACAGGCAATTTTTGCTCTAAACTTTCTTTAATTTGGTATTTTAAATAATTTTTTAAAGAATAATGAACTTTTGACATCCAAATAAAATGTTTAAAAATTTTTTCGTTGGAATCGAACTGAATATTTCTATCTGGTCTATTACTTTCGTGTGTTCGCATAAT
The DNA here is from genome assembly GCF_002895485.1 of Petrotoga sp. 9PWA.NaAc.5.4. Classification (NCBI taxonomy): domain Bacteria; kingdom Thermotogati; phylum Thermotogota; class Thermotogae; order Petrotogales; family Petrotogaceae; genus Petrotoga; species Petrotoga sp. 9PWA.NaAc.5.4. The sequence goes on along the minus strand of NZ_AZRK01000002.1, from coordinate 253,744 downwards.
TAAAGAAAATGCACTTAATTCTATCCAACGCATAAATAGTTCGGGTGTTCTTTTCATCCACAATAAAGAGGTATATCCTCCAGCATCCCAATGAAAAAAATCTACACCTCCAAGCCCAGAGCTTAAACCTGCTGGAATAATAGAAGCGATTCCATCACTTTTACTCCAATTAACGTTTTGATCTCCTGCCCAATACACTGGACAATATGAGACTGAATCTAAATATCCAGATCTCATAAAGAAAATAATATCCTCTTTTTTAGATTCTACAATGGCTTCATAATTTAGTTTAGCCCAATCAACGGAATATTTATTATGGTATTTAATAGAATCTCCTTTAGAAAATAAAACTGCATCGATTGGTAAATATTCACCAAAATCAGCCATCCACCCTGAGGTACCTATGTTTATCATATTGTTTTTAATGATTTCTTTGTACCAATTATAAGCATCTTTGTTAGTTAAATCTATAAGTCCGGCAGGAAAAGTTGTAACATAAATCTTATAAATCTCCCCTTGAGAATTTTTTACAAAGTAGTTTTTTTCTTTCGCAATGTTAAATAATCTACTTCCCTCGATGAGAAAAGGATTTATGTAAGAAAGAAACTTAATACCTTGAGTATTTAATTCTTGAATTTTTTGAGGTAAGTTTTTATAAGAGTTATTGTCATATTCCCAATTCCAATAAACTTGTCTCCCAAAAGATGTTCTATTAGTTCCTGACCAATCTTGACACCAAACAGCACTAAGTGGAACTTCTTTTTGTGTCAGTAAGTCAACTTTCTTTGATAAAATTTCTGTACCTCCTTGAGAAGCGATAATTGTTCCATGAATCCAATCAGGTAATGTATGTAACAAATTGAAATGAGATTTTATTTTTTGGCGTAATTCCCTAATACTTTCTCCCTGCATTATTATGATCTTTACTTGATTGTCCCAAATTTCAAAGAGTGATATTTTTCTTTTTAAGTCTACTATTAGGGGAGAATATGTTTCAAAGATTAAGGCATACCCCATAGTCGATAGAAAAATAGGTGAAGGGAAATAAGTACTATACCAACTTCCACTAATACCCTTTATTTTAGTTGCCAATGAAATTAAATCATGACCTCTTCCGACACCTTGTTCTTGAACCCAAATAGGGAATTTTTTCCCTTTCAAATTGACATGGGTATATTGCTCTCCTCCTCCAAAAATTTGCTCTAACTCAAAAGCATTAATTTTGATCATTATTCTGTTGAATTTTTGAGGAATTTCTATTTTTATTGCGACTGAAGATTCTTCTGAATTTAATATTTTTATGTTCGTACTTTCAGTCTCTTTTATAACCTTTTTCTCGTGTATTTTGAAGTGTCCATGGTTTTCTCTTATTTTAGGGTATCCGCTACCATAAAAAATTTGGTTTGAATTAAATAATTCAAAATCTTTAATAAAAATTTTGAAAGAACCCCTTTCTGATATTATGTTCATCAATAACACTATCCTTATATAGATTTTAAAAGCAAATTATTCGAAAACTTCCCAATGTTTAATTTTTGCAAAGTTTTTTAAAATCTGTACATAGTTTCCATATCCTAATACTACATGATGTGAAAAACCTTTGGAAATAATGTTTTCAGTAAAAATTTTTGCATTAGGAATTTTTACTTTCACGAAAGTACCTTTTAAGTTTTTCCTTGTAGGTATCGCTTCTCCTTCTACAACTAATAATCTAAATTTCCCTCTTGCATAGTCTATTCTTGAAATAGTTACTGGTCCTGGTTTTAATACAAAGCCTGCAGTAACTCCACGCCCTCCTGCAAAATATTTATCCAAAGTTTTTTCTGATTTTTCATCCCATAAATTATATGGTGCAACACCACAATGCCATAATAATAAGCTGCTTTCTTCCTCAAAGATTTGACTAATATCTGCTAAAAATATTTGATCACAACCAATTGCTTTGTATGCCGACATTCCTAAAGCTCCCTCTATATCACCTTCACATGCAACGGGAATATGTTCACCCATAAAGTAAGACATAGAAGCACAAGGAGAAATTCCATAAGTATTACCAAATTCTGGCCAACATCTTATAGCCATGACATTGAATTTATTTTGATTTTCTAAATTTTTTAAAGACAAAGAAAGATTTGCAACTTTTTCTAATCTATCTTCTGTCATATTTTCTCCAAAATTATAGATACGTTTGATTTCATCCATTTCATTTTTAATGTCTTCACTTTTTGCTTTAATTGAAAATACAGTGTTTAAAGGTACATATTCTATTTCTGCACCAAATTCTTTTACTATTTCAGGTTCGTATACATCAATGTTATAAAAACCTTGAGCATGATTCCCTATTAAACCTATTTTAATATTTTTCAACTTTTTAACTATTCTAACAGTATCTATCCAGACGTTTATTTTATTATAAAAATTATTGTCAGACATTTGTCCATATAAAAATTCGAAGTTATCAAAACCTGATTTATAAAGATTAGAACAATCTAAATGTGCTCCTACTAAAGAATTAAGTCTAACCCTTCCTCCATCATACGGTGGTTCTGGTAGCGCCCAAATTAACATCGGAATGTTTAAACTTTTTGCTGTCATAATAGCTAATTGCCCTAAATGAAAGGTAGAGCTCATTAAGATAATTGCATCTAAATCACTTTTTTTAAAGTATTTAATGGCTTCGTCTAACTCTTGAGGATACTCAACAACTTTATTCCAACCAAAAAGGTTTATGTTCTCGATCCGATTTTTAAGTTTACCCAATTCTTCATCGTAAATTTCTTGACCTTTTGAAACATCGTAAGTGTTTCTTACAAAACCGATCATTCCCAAATTTATATTTTCTTTCACATATTTCACTCCTTTAGATCAAAACAAATTACTTTCATTTCAGACATTTCTTCAATAGCAAATTTTATTCCTTCTCTTCCAATTCCACTCTTTTTGTATCCTCCGTAAGGCATAAAATCAGCTCTATATCTTGGCCCTTCATTTATCATAACTCCACCTGCTTCAATTTCTTCTGCAGCTTTGAAAGCTTCACTTATTTTCTCTGTAAATACACCTGCTTGGAGTCCATAAATACTTCGATTTGTTAGGTCTATTGCTTCTTGTAATGATTTAATTTTTCGAAGAGCAACAGCTGGTCCAAAAAGTTCATTTTGCATAATTTTTGTTTCTAAAGGTGTATCTATAACTATTGTTGGTTCTATCAAAGTATAATTTCTTTTACCACCAGTTACAATTTTCCCACCTTTGACTTCTGCTTCTTGAATCCATTCCACAATTCTTTGAGCATTTTGTTCATCTATTACAGGTCCCATTGTTGTTTTTTCATCCATAGGATCTCCTAATATGATCCTTTTTGTTTTTTCAACAAGTTTGTTTATAAACTCTTCGTATACTTTTTCTTGTATAAAAACTCTTTGAACTGAGATGCACACTTGTCCCGCAAGAGAAAAACCCCCATCTACAGTTGCTTGAGTAGCCTTGTCTAAGTCTGCAGAATCCATAACAATTAAAGCAGAATTAGAACCTAATTCCAGTCCTATCTTTTTCATTCCAGCATTTTGACATATGTATTCTCCCGTTTCGACACTTCCTGTAAAACTTAAAAATCTTATCCGTGGATCTTTTACTATTGCATTCCCAACAATACTACCTCTACCTGTTAGAACACTTAAAGCTTTTTCTGGCATTCCTGCTTCTAATAGTAATTCTCCTAATATTAGGGCGTTAAGAGGTGTTTGAGTAGCCGGTTTTAAGATTACAGCGTTACCAGCAGCTATCGCTGGAGCAACTTTGTGCGCGGCTAAAGAAAGTGGAACATTGAAGGGAGTTATTGCACCTACTATGCCAATAGGCTCCAACACATAGTATCCTCTTTTATGTTCCGAGCCTTTTAAAGAAGAAAAGGGAAGTGTTTCTCCATGAATTCTTTTTGCCTCTTCTGCAGCGTACCTAAACAATTCAGAAGTTCTTATAACTTCATTTTTAGCTTCTTTTATTGTTTTTCCAACTTCTTTTACTATTGTTTCCGATAATTCTTTTTCTCTTTCTAAAAGCAAAGTAGATACGTTTTCTAAAATTTCTACTCTCTTATGCAAAGGAAGATCTTTCATTATCTTTTTACCCTCTATGGCTGAATTAATTGCATTTTCTACATCGTTAATGTCACCATCAGGGACATCATCAACTATTTCTCCACTATATGGATTGTAAACTTTTAAGGTTTTTGCTTTGCTTACTTTTTTTCCACCAACAATCATTTCCATTTCAATTACTTCCTCCTTCCAAAGGTAATATCTGAATCGCTTTGGGCAAAATACAGATTTCTTTATCTTCGCCAAAATCTTCAATAAATCTTTTTAAATCTTTTATTGGAGTTATAAAGGTACCTTTAAGTTCATCTCTTACATTTTCTGAATATAGAAACAATTCATTATTTAAAGCTAACTTAGCAAATATTAAAGCTTTGTGAGGACCAACTTTAAAGTTATCAAAATCAAAGTTTTTTACAAGTAACTCTGGAGATTTAAATCTTTTGATAAGATCTAAAAAGCTTTTCTCTCCTATTCCCCTGCTGCATTCTGCAACGAGTAATATTGAACCTTTGTTTTTACAAAAAAAATGAGCTGTAGTCAAAGCCTTCTGAGCTTGGTAAAGATCTATATCTCTTGGAAATCCTCCCGGAGAAGCGATAACCAAGTCATATTTTTTCTCTATAGGTACTCCTATAAAATTTTCAATATATTTTACAGCTTCTCTATGTGAATAGGGATGCTGACCACAAAATAATTCCATGATTTCATTGTTATTATTCATAATTATATTTATTAAAAAATCTACTCCTATAATTTTTCCTGCTTCGTCAATATCTTCTCGCAAAGGATTATCTACTATTTTACCTATTTTAGAATTAAAATCGAGAATTAGAGAATGATTTTTTGATATAGTTTGCTCTCCACCTAACCCTATAACCGCTCCTTTAGCTCCTCCTGAAAATCCTGCAAATTGATGAGGTTCAACTACCCCTATTACAATTTTTAAATCACTTGTATAGTACTCTTTTTCTATAAATACTGGAGTATCTCTTTTTGTTTTTCCAATATAGACATTATTTTCAGATTTTGCATTATGGAAATACACTTTAAGCCTTTGATTATTTTTAAACTCTTTTGGTATAAGTAAATTTATATCAGACGTTTTAAAACTGTGTAAACCTGTCCCTACAAAAATTTTTATGTTCCCCTGGAAATTGTTTAACAAATTTTCTAAGATAAGCCTTAAAAATTCTTCGGGAATTTTTGGCCTTGTAATATCAGGTATAGCAATTGCTATATTCTTTTTTTCTTCTAACGAGAGAATTTTTATAAATTCTTTTATTTTGTCTTTTATTTCTTTTTGGCTTAATTTTTTGTTTCTTTTTTCTTTTTTTTCTATTATATCAACTATTTCATTTTTGATCTTCAATGCTATCTCACTTTTGCCATACGGAATTTTTATTTGTCTCATATTTCATTCACGCACTTGGAAATAATTTTGTTAAAACAAATTCTCTATGTTTTAGTATCTCAGCTTTTACAAACTTCCCATTTGCTGTTTCAACTATTTTATTCCACAATTTATCGGCATAATCATCTAAAGTACCATCTAACTTCAGTAATCCAGAAACATCCAAATCTATATGTTCTGACATATAATTTACTGTTTTAGGGTTAGCTGTTATTTTCAAAACAGGTTCAATAGGGTTACCAATAATGTTTCCTTGGCCAGTGGGAAACAGATGTATGACCGCACCTGTAGCTGCAAATAAAGTAACAGCTTCAGCAGCGGCTGAAGAAGTGTTCATAAAATGCAAACCTTTTCCAACTGGTTGTTCACAATAATCCAAAGCACTATCAATTCTTGCATTTCCAATCTTTTGAATGTTTCCGAGAGCTTTTTCTTCAATTGTACTTAAACCACCGGCAATATTACCTTCGGTAGGTTGTGAGCCTAATAAGTCGACACCTTGTTCTTTTATTAATTCTTGGTAATCATTGAACATTTTTAAGAACTTATTTCTATCTTCTTCTTTTTTAAAACGCTGGGCGATGATATGCTCAGCACCTGTTAATTCTGTTGTTTCTCCGAAAAGCACTGTTCCATTAGCTTCTAAAAATCTTTCAACAAATCTACCAACAGTTCTGTTTGAAGCTAAGCCTGAGGTTGTGTCAGATTCTCCACATTTTAAACTTATTGTGAGTTCAGAAAAATCAACCCATTCTTTTTTTAAACCTGTTGCGTACTCTACTAATTTCAAAGCTGACCTTGCCATTTTTTCTATTGTTTTTAATTCACCATTTTTCTCTATATAAAAAGCTTCCACCGGCTTGCCAGTTTCAGCAATACCTTGAGCAATTCTATTTGTCCAATTTGGTTCTATTCCTACTACTATCACCGCTGCCACATTTGGGTTACTTCCTGTTCCAATCATAGTTTTAAAGAACAAATCTAAATCTCTTCCAAATTGAAGTCTCCCGTAATGATGAGGAATTGCTATTGTTCCATGTATTATATTTTCTACTGCTATTGCTGCAGAATTAGAAATGTCATCAACAGGAATTATTAATACATGATTTCTTACACCGACTTTACCATTTTCTCTAATGTATCCCAAAATTTTATTATTCATTAACTTTACCTCCCCACCTAATACTTTTTATATTGTGCACATGAACTCTTTCGCCTTTTTTAATTGGTTTGGTTGCTACTCCAATTTTTTCACCGTATTCTATTATTTCTTCTCCCTCTTTTATATCTTTTAACGCAACTTTATTACCTAAGGGAATTTCTTCTAAAACTTTTATCTCATATTCTATATCTTTTTCTAAATTTTTTCCTATTATTGTTTCACCAGCTTTTAAATCACTAGTTACTACACCAACACTATCTCCCTCTTCATGAACTAAAAATCTATATTCTTTCATTTTAATTCCCCCTGTTTTTTTATTGCATCCCAAGCTTCACTAAATATTTCTAATCCCATTTTAGTGTAAGGCGTCCCGAAAGCATTTTTATATACCTCAAATCCCGCGGTTAAAATATCAGCTTTAGCATTGATAGCTTCCGTTATCTGTTTGGCATTCCTTATTGCTGCGACTAACACTTGAGATTTAAAACCATAATTGTGAACAGCGTTAACTATATCAGAAATATAGTTTATATTTGTTTCTCCTCTTTCTTCTCTCCAACCTAAAAATGGACTTATATAGTAAGCTCCCATTCGAGCGGCTTGTAAAGCCTGAAACGAATTAAAAACTAAAGTAGCATTTACTTTAATTTCGGTTCCGCTCAACTTTTTCAAAGCATAAAGCCCTTCTTCGGTAGCAGGTATTTTAATAACAAAGTTTTTTGAAATGCCCGCAATTTTTTCTGCTTCTTTTAGCATTTCTTCGGCATTATTTAGGTGTGGATTTATTTCTACACTTACTGTAATATCTGTTCCTTCTACAATGTTTTTAACTTCATTCATGAAATATTCCATAGTTTTTCCTGAATTTTTTATGTGCTTTGGATTACTTGTTACTCCTTCTATTCCCCATTTTTCAATAGCATAGGTTATCTCTTCTATTTTAGCGCTATCAAGGAATAACTTCATTAATCAACCTCCTCCTTTTTTCTTTTTTATACCTACTTTAGAAATCCCAAAACTTAAGTTTTACCAAGCTTTTAGTTTTAAATTTTTTTAAAAATACCTCTATAACTCTAATACTTACTAACTATGAATTTCTTTAACTTCTTTGCTACCTGTAACCAAAGGGGGGGAAGGACTCCACCCTGGACCCATTTTAAATTCAAAATTTTATTCTTAGAAAATTCTCATTTCTAAAGTCGCTGTTTTTTTATACTGCCTTTAGAAATTCTAAAACGCTATGAACCGCCATAAACTCAAATGCTTACTTTCTGAAAAATTAATATTTCTAAAGTGTAGACTTTGTTACTGTTCTCATCATAAATTACTGGTAATACCATTATATCACTTTAAATTTTTTTGTCAAATTTAGAAAAAAGAAGATTATATAAGAAACTGTTGAATAATTAGATATAAAAAGCGATAATTGTTTCTTATTACAGCTAATTAAAAATTTTTACAGTTGCATAAAGGTATTACCAGTGATAAAATAAAAATGTAGCATTCCATCTTGAAAGGAGGTAATTTTTATGAAAAAGGTATTATCTTTTTTGTTGGTAGTTTTTTTATTGTTTGGAACGTCTTTATTTTCTCAGCCTTACAAAGGAACTACAATAAAAGTATTAGTTTGGGACGATGCATTAACCATAGCCGTTGATTCAATGATTAAAGACTTTGAGAATAAGACAGGGATAAAAGTAATTTTGGAAAGATTACCAAGTGGTTCGATGCTTGAAAAAACTGCCTTATCTGTCTCTATGAATAAAACTGATTACGATTTAGTTGCTGTAGACGAACCTTTTATACCACAGTTTGGAAATCTTTTTATACCCTATTCAGACTGGCCAGAAGGTAAGGTTTTCGAAAAAATAGATCTTGAAACAGATTTGATTTCGGGAGTCGCAGAAGGCTCATATTGGAATGGTGAATATAGAGGACTTCCGATAAATGGCAATGTGTACGTTTGGATGACAAGAAAGGATATTGTAAATAATTACAAATATAAAGAAGAATTTCACAAACAATATGGATATGAATTAGATATACCCAAAACCTTTGACCAGTTATTAGATATTAGTAAATTCTTATCAAGTAAAGGGATATATGGTTTTGCTCCCTTCACGAAAAACGCTGAAGGAGCTACATGCGAAGCAATTTTTATGTTCGAAGCATACGGCACGAATGTATTAGAAAAAAATGGTGACAGTTACAAGGTTGTTTTAGACAAAGAAAAAGCTATTCAAGCAATGAATATGTACAAAGAGCTTTGTAAATATGCACCTCCTGGTTGGCAAGACATGGGACATTCAGAAAGGATAGCTTACTTTAATCAAGGAAAAGTTTTTTCTATGTTCCAATGGCCTGCTATGATTCCAGATCACGAAGATTTTGAAAAATCTGTTGCTGCGGGAAAAATACATTATAGTGCGCCTCCTGCCGGACCAGCAAAAAAAGCAGCCATAAGAGGAACATGGATGTTAGGAATACCAAAAGCATCTAAAAATCAAGCTGCTGCTGCAGAATTCGCTTATTGGTGGTCTTCTTATGAAGCTGGAAAAGATTTAGTAAAAGCTGGAATGACTCCTGCAAGAAGAGATCTTTTATTGGCTCCAGAATTTGTTTCTGAGAAACCTTATTTCTTGGGAATTTTTGAGTCAATGAATTATTCTGTTTCAAGGCCAAGATTCGAACATTATGCAGAAATATCTGATGTTATAAAAGTTAATTGGTTAGCAGGAGTAACTGGCAGACTTACACCGGAAGTAGCTATAGATAATATTATAAAAGGAGTCAACGAGGTGCTTGTAAGATATGGTTATTAAAAGAAAGGGTACAGGGGAAAAGTCCCCTGTACTCTATTTTATATTACCTGCTTTAATCTTAGTTGGAGTTGTTTTGATTTATCCAATTCTATATGCCGTAGGAATATCTTTTTTTAATTGGCCTCTTGTGGATGAAACCTCCAGGGGTTTTATAGGAATATCTAATTATATAAGAATATTCCAAGATAAAGAATTTTGGCATGCCCTTTTACTGCAATTAGGATTTATATTTATAGCTATACCTTTAGAACTGATAATAGGTTTCTTTGTTGCAATCCTTTTAAACAGAGAGTTTAAAGGTGTTAAATGGATAAGGAGCCTTTTGCTTTTACCTGTTTTTGTTTTACCAGTTTTATCTGGATTAACGTGGCGTTTAATGCTTCAACCGGAGTATGGAGCGATAAGCTTTATATTAACTAAATTGGGTTTGCCACAAACCGCTTGGCTTGCAAAACCGGGAAGTGCTTATGCTTTTGTGATTATTCAAGATATTTGGAGAATGTGGCCTTTTATGTTCATGTTTCTATATTCAGGTCTTATTAATATACCAACTTCCTTATTAGAAGCTGCAGATTTAGATGGGGCAAGATTTTGGAATAAAACATTAAAAATAATAGTTCCTTTATTAAGACCAACTATAACTACAGCTCTATTATTAAGGCTTATTGATGCTTTACGTATTTTTTCAGAAGTTTTTGTTATGACTGAAGGTGGTCCAGGAAACGCAACAACATTATTGTCTTTGTATATTTATAAACAAGCCTTTAGATACTTTAATATAGGATATGCTTCTGCTATGGGAGTTATTTTGATAATAATAAGTTTAATAATAGCCATATTACTAGTTAGAAGAAACATAGACATAGATTAACTTATAGGGGGATGATGACATGAAGAAAAAACAAATTAAAAAAAATTTTCTTATATTGTTGAGTATTATAATTTTAATTATAGAATTATTTCCAATAGCAATTATAATTATAAACGGATTTAAAAAAGATATAGATATATGGTCAGCAAATCCTTTTAGTTTTAGACCTAGCTTAGATAGTTATAAAAAAATATTCCAGAGGAAAGACATTCTTTTAGGTATTAAGAATAGTCTTATCGTAAGTACATTATCTACTACTATTTCATTATTAGTGGGAGCAATGGCTTCGTATGCAATAGCAAGATTCAGGTTTAGGTACAGAAAGGTTCTATCATATTCTTTTCTTATTTCAAGAATGATACCCCAAATTTCTTTGGCTATTCCACTTTTTATGATGTTTAGATCTTTAGGATTAACGGATACTTTAACGGCTTTAATTTTTGCTCATATGAGTTTTAATATTCCTTATGTTATATGGGTGCTTCTTCCCTTTTTCTCAGGTGTCCCGATAGAATATGAAGAAGCAGCTTTGGTAGATGGATGTGACAAAAGAAAAATCTTTTGGAAAATTTTTTTGCCTCTCGTTGGTCCAGGATTAGTTGTTGCAGGAGTTTTTACTTTTATGATGTCATGGAACGAATTTTTATATGCTTTAGTTTTAACAAGTACTCAAGCTAAAACAGCGCCTGTTGTAATAAACGGGTTTATGGGTCAATATGCTCCTCAATGGGGACAGTTGGCTGCAGCAGGAACATTGATGTTGATTCCCATTTTTATAATTACTTTAACTTTTCAGAAGTATTTGATTGAAGGACTGAGCGGTGGAATAAAAGGGTAGCTTTTAATAATAAATGTGTTAAAACTATAAAATAGTGGTAAAATATATCCAAGAAATATTACATAAGGGGAGAAAATAATGGAGAGTGAAAAGCTATCTTTAAAAACTAAGCTTTTTTATGCTTCAGGGGATATATACGGGGGCGGAGCGTTCAACATTATCAATTTTTTTTACGCAATATTTTTAACCGATGTTGTCGGATTGAAAATGCAGTATATTGCGCCTATCTTATTGATTGGTAAGATATGGGATGCCCTAACTGATCCTATGATGGGTTATATTTCTGATAATACAAGAACAAAATTTGGAAGGAGAAGACCATACTTTTTAGCGGGGATTTTTTTGATATTCATTTCTTTTTTCATGCTTTGGTATCCAGTGAACTTTCCAAATCAATTGGGAAAATTTTTGTATGCTCTTTCGGCTTATTTAATTTTTACTACAGTTATTACGATGGTTATGACACCTTATACCGCTTTAGGTGCAGAACTAACCCTTGACTACAATGAAAGAACTTCTCTTAATTCTTATAGATTAGCTTTTTCGATCGGTTCTGGTTTAGCTTGTGCTGTTTTACCTATGTTGATTGTTAATGCTTTCGATGATGTAAGAAAAGGATACATTGCAATGGCTATTACTTTTGGACTTATTTTTTCTCTTCCATGGATCGGCGTCTTTTTATTTACAAGAGAAAGAAAAGAATTTGAGCATGAAAGAAGCTCTTTCAACTTTTTAAGTATGTTTTTTGAACCTTTTAAGATAAAAACCTTTAGACTTTTGATAACTTTATATCTTTTAGCATATTTATCCATAGATGTTGTATCTACCATCTTCGCTTATTATACTAAATATTATTTAGGAAATGAAGGATTGTTACCAATTGCTTTAGGGGCACTTTTTATCTCAGAAATACTATTTATCCCTTTTTACGCATTTGTCGCCAAAAAAACTTCTAAAAATATTTCTTATATATTGGGAGCAATAGTATGGTGCATAGCGAGCGTCATATTATTTAGTTTTTCTCGCAATGTGAGTACTTTTCAAGTAATTCTAATGGCAGCAATAATAGGCGCGGGCGTTTCTGGTGTTGCAGTTATGCCACATACGATGTTTGGAGATGTTACAGATGTAGCAGAACTAAGATTCGGTAAAAGAGAAGAGGGAAGTTTGAGTGGCCTTATGACTTTTATTAGAAAAGTTGCGTCCGGATTAGCGGTTGCGGGAGTAACTTTTGTATTGGGGGTAGCGGGATTTGTGAACCCAATAGACGGAGTCGAACAACTTCAACCAGAATCTTTCATTTTTGCTCTACGATTTATTATCGCGTTTGTTCCGGTGATTTTATTAATTTTTGGAATCATAGCTGCCATTAAGTATCCACTTGATTCGAAAAAGCACAAAAAATTGATAAAATATCTTGAAGAAAAAAGGAAAAATTTGCCTGTTGATCCTGATTTGGATAAGGAAATAGTAGAGTTAAAGAAAGAATTGATATAAGGATTTTTAAATATTAATAGTTTTATAGCTGTCAGAAGAGGTGCGAAAGTGATTGTGAATATAGATGAAATAAAAGGTTTTAAAAAGGATGGTAAAAGTAAAGAAATTATAGAAGACCTTTTAAAACAAATAGAAGAATCAAAAATAAAAATAGGAGATAAACTTCCTTCGGAAAGAATCTTAGCAAAACAATACAATGTTTCTCGAATAGTTATCAGAGAAGTTGTAAGTTATTTAAAGGCAATAAATGTGGTTGAAAGTATCCAGGGAAGCGGTAATTTTGTGCGAAATTATCCAAAAAATTCTTCTTTTGAAATAACGTTGCCAAATTATGATATTGATGATTTAATAGAAAGCAGGAAAATAATAGAAAAAGCTATTGCTTCTTTGGTTATTAAGAACTCAGATCAGTTATTAATAGATAAAATAGAAGAGATCCTTTTTGAGTTTAAGAGATCTATACAATCTAAAGATTTAAACAGTGTTTTAGAACAAGATTACAATTTTCATCAAATCTATGCACAATATTCAAAAAATTCAGTTATAGAAAATTTTTTGAATTATTTAACAAATTTTATGCATGAGAAATATTGGAAAGTTTTGAAAGAAGATTATTTATTTACTAATACCTATAATAAAAAAACTTTAGAAAACCATAAAAATATATTTAAAGCTCTAAAGGAAAAAGATTTAGATAAACTGCTATTCTTTATAGAACTCCACTATAAAACAATAATTGTAGGATTAAAAAAATAAAATCGATATAATTTATTTACCTTTTTTTCGTTAATATTTTACTAAAAAAATAATTTATATGATATAATCTAATAGTTAACTTCTTTCTTATTATCTTATGTAGAGGGGGAGACTTCTTTGAATTCTTTTCACAAAAGGCAGTTAGTGGTATCCCTGCTTTTTATTTTTTATGTTTCACTTTTTTCTTATTATTCGATTGTTGATCATGTTGTTCAACCCAATGATACTTTATACAGTATTTCAAGCAAATATGATGTTTCTATCTCTACTATCTTAGATTGGAATTCCAATATTTCTCCAAAAAATTTAAAAGTAGGGCAGATTTTAAAGATTCCTCAACCAGATGGTTTTGTTTATGAAGTTGAAAAGGGTGATACTCTTACTTATATAGCAAAACTCTTCTTTACAAGTGTAGAAGACATAATGAAGTCTAACAAACTTTCTAATACCAATGTTTATGTTGGCCAAAAATTGTTCATACCTACAAGTATAATAGGAAAAGGTTTTAACAAAGAAAAAGATATTATATGGCCTGTGTATGGTACTATTTCTTCTTCCTATGGATGGAGAGTCCATCCTATAACTGGCGAATATTCTTTGCATAAAGGAGTTGATCTTTCTTCTCCTCAAGGAGCACCGGTATTCGCAGCTGAATCTGGTAAGGTTGTATTTACGGGTGAAAATGGTGGATACGGTTTAATGATAGAGATAGAATCAGGTGACACTAATTATATATACGGTCATCTCTCAAAAATAAGCGTTTATGAGGGACAATATGTTCGAAAAGGTCAGCTGATAGCAAGAGTAGGTAATACAGGATTAAGCACGGGTCCCCATTTGCATTTTGAAGTAAAAAAAGCAGACAAACTTTATGATCCTCTTGTATTCCTTCCTTCAAGCAACAGAATCTACGTTTTGGATAACAGAGAAAATATTTATGGTATAGGTGGAAAATAGAAAACTATATTAATCCACAAATACGATTCCAAGTTTTGCAAGTATGTTCTAATATATAGCGATCCTTTAATAAAGAGTAACTGATTTTGTTTTTTATAACAAATTTATACCCATCATCCAAAGAGTTTAATGAGATTTTTCTTAGTTCTTCCACTCCTTTAAAATCTCTGTCATCAGAGGCTGAATCAGAAATAACAAGTACTTTACCTATTTTTCCCATAAATTCATAACCACTTGTATGGTAATACACAGCTTCATAAATTTCATCATCTATTTTGTATTTTCTTCTCAAAAATTCTGCGCTAATCATCCCATGTAAGAGAATCGGCCTATTTCTTTCAAATTCTGTGATAGGTATTTCATAGACTTCTGCAATTTTTAGTAATTTAAAAGCTTTTACTTCACGAAATAAATCATGGGAAAGAGCTGCAATTTTGACTTTTTCATTTGAAATACTATGTATTTCAGCTAACGTATTGGAGAATTCAAGAACGTTATATATATGTTTTAATCTTTTCTCTGATTTTATCATTATTATTAAATATCTTTCTAAATCATCTACGATTTTTCGAATTTGCAAAGGTTACCCTCCTTATAATTTATTAATATACACTTTAGAAATTTTAAAAATTAAGTTTTGTCAATATTTTAGTTTTAAATTTTTTCAAAAATACCTCTTCAGTTCTAAGCCTCAATAACTCTGAATTTTTTTAACTTTTTCGGTACTTGTATCGAAGAAAGAGGGAGAGGGCTCTGCCCTAGACCCGTTTTAAATTCAAAATCGTCAAACACTTTTGAAAAATCAACCACAAGCGAAGCTTCGCCCTGGACCTGTTTTAAATTCAAAAGCTTATTTTCTGAAAAATTATCATTTCTAAAGTACCTAATTTATTAAATTTATTACAAATTCAAATATTATTTCTTAAAAAACCATATTTTTTAAATGCAGGGACTTTACTTGCTTTGATGAATTAAAATATCAAATAATTCTCATCTTCAATTTCTAATCCCGGTAACATTTCTATCTCTTCTTCTATTTGTTCTATTAAATTAAGCAAATAATCTCTACTTTGACTTAGAGAGGCAACAAATATTCCTAAATAATTTTTAGAATCATTATGATTACCTTCTAATACAGAAATGTTATATTTTTTCCTTAGATTATTTGTCAATGACTTCACTATAGTTCTTTTTTCTTTAAGAGAATTCACTGAAAAAAGTCTAATTTTCAATTCTAATTTTAAACAAAACATATTTTTTCACCATTTTTTATATTCTACTTTACCTTCTAAATTTTCTTCAAATCTTGCCATTATAAATAACAAATCAGAAAGCCTATTTATATACTTTTTTAAAGTTTCAGATACTTTTTCATTCCTATCCAACGTTATTATTCTGCGCTCGGCTCTTCTCGCAATTGTTCTACAAATATCTAATTTAGATGATTGTAATGTATTACCAGGAATTACGAATCCTTTTAAATTTAATTCCCCTTCAAATCCGTAAACATAGTTAGTTATTCTTTCTACATCGATTTCTTCTATAGGATGTACATATGATTTGGATTTGGATGCCAATTCTCCTGCTATTTTAAATAAATCATTTTGTACTTCCTTTAATATTTGTTGAACTTTTTGAGATTTAACATAATGTTTTGCATCTGATAAAAAAGCATTCAATTCATCTATAGTTCCATATGCTTCTACCCTTATATTATCCTTAGGAACTCTTTCGCCACTCCAAAGAGAAGTTTCACCTTTATCTCCAGCTTTTGTTGAAATAGACATTAAATTAACCTCCTTTTAAATATTCAGTTTACTCAGTTTAAAAATTATAAAACTCCGATTCTATAAATGTTTTTAATCTTAGTTTTTTCAAAAATACCTCTTCAACTCTAACCCTTACTAACTATGAATTTTTTTACTTTTTCGCCACGTATAGCTAATGAAAGAGGGGAGAGCTCCGCCCTGAACCCATTATAAATTCAAAAATTTATTTTCCAAAAATCCTCTTTTCTGAAATACCTAAAACAAAAGGGGCAACAGCCCCTTTTTTATTTCTTTTACGCTTCTTCTCTTTTTCTTTCTTCAATTATTTTATTTTGTGTTTCTGGAGGGACTTCTGAATAGTGAGAAAATTTCATATTAAAATAAGCTTTCCCAGATGTTATGGAACTTAATTTAGGCGAAAAATCCAACATCTCGGAAAGAGGAATTTGAGCTAAAATCTTATCGTATCCTTTTCCCATTGATTCCATACCCATAGGTCTTCCTCTTTTTGCGGTAATTTCACCCATTACATCACCTGTATATTCTGTTGGTACAAAAAATTCTACGTTCATCATAGGTTCTAAAATCACAGGATTATCACTTTCCATAGCAATTTTAAAAGCATTCCTCGCTGCTATTTGGAATGAAATATCTGAAGAATCT
The DNA here is from genome assembly GCF_002895485.1 of Petrotoga sp. 9PWA.NaAc.5.4. Taxonomy (NCBI): domain Bacteria; kingdom Thermotogati; phylum Thermotogota; class Thermotogae; order Petrotogales; family Petrotogaceae; genus Petrotoga; species Petrotoga sp. 9PWA.NaAc.5.4. The sequence continues at coordinate 236,898 of NZ_AZRK01000002.1, read as the reverse complement.
ACTTCATGATAGGACCCATCAACTAAAATTACTCTGATATCTACTACAGGGAAACCAGCTAAAACTCCTTTTTTCATGGCTTCTCTTATACCTTTGTCAACAGAAGGAATGAAATTTTTTGGAATCACTCCTCCAAAAATTTTGTCTACAAATTCATATCCTGCACCTCTCTCAAGAGGTTCTATTTCTATTTTAACATGTCCATACTGACCATGACCACCGGTTTGCTTTTTGTGTTTATATTCCGCTTGAGACTTGCTCCTTATTGTTTCTTTATAGGCAATTTTAGGTTTACCAACTTGAAAATCTATTCCGAAATTCTTTTTTAATTTTTCTATCATAATTTCTAAATGTATAGATCCCATTCCACTAATAACTGTTTCTCCCGTTTCCGAATCAAATTCCCACTTAAAAGTAGGATCAGATTCGGATAACTTTGCTAAAGAATCAGTTATTTTATCAATTTCATTTTGTGATTTTGGATTTATAGATTTTGAAATCATGGGTTCTGGAAATTCTGGAAGTTTGATTTTATAAGGTATTTCTTCTTTGTCGGAAATAGTTTCGTTTATTTTACTTGATCTTAATTTTGGTATAACTACGATATCTCCTACAGTAGCTTCCTCAATTTCTTCACTTTTTTGAAATCTTGGAATGTTAATGTGAGAAATTTTTTCTTTACTTGATTCTTCTACTATAACAATGTTTGATCCACCTTTCAAAGATCCACTGATAATTCTTATGTAGGTGAGTTTGCCAACAAACGGATCCACTTCATTTTTAACTATGAAACCTAACAAAAAGTCTAAATCATTAGAAGAAATTTCTTTATTATCAACAGTTTCGAATATCCTTTCAGAAGGATTTAAACCAAAATTTATCATTGCTTTTAATAATCTATCAATTCCAATGTTCTTTATAGAAGATCCTATAGTAATGGGTACTATTTCTCCTATTCTGTAAGACTGATGAAGAGTTTCAAATATTTCTTCATTTTTTAAGCTCTCTTCGCCTTCTTCAAAATATTTTTCCATAAGTTCTTCGTTGTTTTCAACGACATCTTCTATTAGTTCAGAATGATACATTTCAAAATATTTTTTGGCTTCTTCAGGCAAATCGTTTTGTTGATTTACTTTTCCAGAGGCAGAATCATAGACAAATGCTTCTTTTGTTAAAAGGCTTGTAATCCCCTTAAAATTCGAACCTTCTCCAATAGGAACTTGAATAGGTACTATTTTTACACCATCAGCAAACCTGTCTCTTATATTTTGAACGACCTTTTGAAAGTTAACTCCTTCTTTGTCCATTTGGTTTATAAAGAAGGTAATTGGTTTATTCAATTCTTTTGCCATATTCCAAATTCTTTCGGTAGTAACTTCTACACCTGAGGATGCATTGATAACGATTACTACATTATCAACAGCATTTAAAGCTACTTGGATATCTCCTATAAAATCAAGTGAACCAGGAGTATCAAAAAAATAAAGCCGCGAGTCTTCGAGGTCAACAGAAACTATATGATTAGAAAAAGTTGCTCCTTTTTCTTTTTCAATCGGATCTGTATCCAAATATCTTTGACCTATTCGATCTGCACTTGCATAATTTAAAAAAATGGCGTCCATCAAGGTGGTTTTTCCACAGCCATGATGACCAAAAAAACCTATGATTCTTTTGTTTTGCGAATTATAACTGCTCATAGTATCCCTCCATTTATAAGTCTATTTTTCGTAAACACTCAAAAGGACAGGTATGTTAGTTCTTGTTTTTCCATTTTTATAATTTTGAATTTCTCCGTTGTAATATACTATGGAAGAACTTCCTCCATCTAATAACATAGCTTTCTTGTAATTACCAAGTTTAAGCAATAAATTTTTCGTTTCATCATAAGTCAACCCTATTTCAGGGTTATCGTAACCTTCAATGACCATAAGAACTAACATGTTTTTATCATCTATTGCCACAACTGTTCTTGGACTTTTACTATATATAATTCCGTTGGAATAACTTCTTTTTTCGGCGTCTAAAAACTCTTGGCTATATTCATCATTTATTAAAATAGGGCCGCCTTCTAAAAGTAGAATAGGGTTTTCTATCAAATTTTCACTCTTATTCAAAGTTAACTCCATTTTAGAGCCTAAAGAAATATTTGTTACGTACTTTTCATACTTTTTATCTATTAAAAGCAATTTTTCATTTTCTGCAGGATAAGCTTTCCTTTTAGCTATTAATTCATTATCTGAGTTAAACAAAAAAAATAAATAATCTTTCTCTGTCTCTAAAATATTACCTTTGTAATGGTGAGTATATAGCTTTACATCACCTTTCCAATTTGAATTTATAGATTTAACCCAAAAGAGTAAATCTTCTATACTTATTAAGAATTCTAATTTTACGTAATCTATGTCGATCCTATTATCTTCAGTAATTATAAGAGCAGGCCTTGAATAAGAACTAAGATGTAACAACTCTCCGTCTGACATGATATTTCCAATTGGCTGTAATGTTTGTGTATCAAAAAAAGAAGCATTTATAGAAAAAAGCGGATTTTTTTCCTTTAAAAATTTATTAACATCGTAAGAGACTCCTAAATTGTTTAAATCAACCTTTATATCATATTTTTTAGGATCAACAACTAATTGATAAATTTTTATTTTTTCACCGTTTATTTCTTCAACTTTTTCTGAATATTGAAAATCCTTTTTTTGTGAAATATTTGCAAAGAGTCCATCACTTCGAGAAATTGGTTCGTTTTTAACAGTTACTTTTAGGTTTTTACCTTGTATATTAACATCATAAAGAAAATCACTCTTAAACTTTAAATATACTGTGTTGTTTGAATAAGAATAATTTACATTTGATGGAGCAATTAATAATTGAGACATAGGTTTCATAGTCAACAAATACTCATTTGTATTTGATATTTGTGTAAAAGTTATAGAACTGTGATCTAAATACGTATCAAATACGGCACTTATTTCATTGGTACTTACCTTTAAATCTACTATTTTAGGCAAATCAGAATAAAAAAATATATCTTCCAAACTTTTAAAATAATCTAAATTCAAAAAATATGATAAAACATCTTCTCTTATATATGTTTTGTTATTTATTAATATTACAGAATTATCATATTTATTAATAAAATTTATCTTCGAATAAAAATCATTCAAACTAATTTCCAAAACATCTTTTTTGTAAATAATGTAAATTACTCTTGAAGTTTTATTTATGATCATAGAATCGTATTTCGTTAGTTCTTCCACATTGATATAAAAACTACCTTGATTTTTTATTGTTTCAACATGAACAGGTAATTTGTTTTGAAAAAGAAAAATTGCGTCTGCTGAAAGAATAGAAGTTAATAATAAAAATAAAACACTAACTAAAAAAGTTTTTTTCATTCAAACTAATCCTCCATGCTTTAGAAAAAGATACTCTTTTTAGAGATTTTGAAACCCAGATTCTACAATTGTTTTCAATCTCAACTTTTCCAAAAATACTTCCATATTTTTAAAGCTCATTAATTATCTGTTTTTCTAACTTTTTCGGTACTTATATCAAAGAAGATGAGATTGGGACTTCGCTCCGAACTCACTTTAAATTCAAAACCTATTCTTCAAAGTTCTTAATTTCTAAAGTATCTATTAGAAAATTACATCATATATTATCTTTTTGTTAAGTTTATCAGAAATTTCTGGATGAATTGAATATGCTGAACTTAAAAGTGAAAAGGTCTTATCAACATCACTTTTGTCTGAAATGTATAGCTTAGCTATCGCATCGCCTTTTTCAACTTTATCACCAAGTTTCTTCAATATCTTTATACCAACAGAAAGATCTATGGAATCTTCTTTTGTTTTTCTGCCCGCACCTAAAGACATTGAAGCTAATCCAACTTTTTCTGTGTCTATTTTCGATATATATCCTGATTTTGTTGCTTTAAAGTCTAAAGTTTTTGAAGAAATATTCAATATTTCTTCGGGAAAATCTACAACGTTCTCGTCTCCCCCTTGAGCTTTTATCCATTCTTTCATTTTATCTGCAACTATTCCTTTTTCAATATTAAACAGCAATTTCTCTTTTGCCTTATTATAAGATATTATATCAGATAACTCAGCCATATAAGCAGCAATTTCTATACAAATCTCACTAAAATCATCAGGACCTTTTCCTTTAACTGTATTTATTGCTTCTAAGACTTCCAAAGAATTCCCTACAGTTTCACCTAATGGTTGATCCATATTCGTTAAAACTGATACTGCTTTTCTATTATGCTTTTTTGCAATACTCATCATGATTTTTGCAAGGTTTCTTGCTTCTTCTAAATCTTTCATAAAAGCACCTGAGCCAACCTTTATATCCAATACTATACCATCACTTAAAACAGCAAGTTTTTTGCTCATTATACTCGAAGCAATTAGTGAAAGTTCATCTACAGTAGCAGTAGCATCTCGTAAGGAATAAAGCTTTTTATCTGCAGGGGCTATATTAGCAGTTTGTCCAGCTATTACTAATCCAACTTTATTTGCTATTTTGTAAAAATCATCAACATTTAAATTGGTTTTAAATCCAGGGATGGCCTCTAATTTATCAATTGTTCCACCTGTATGACCTAAGGATCTTCCAGACAATTTTGCAACTTTAACTCCAAGAGTTGCTACCATAGGAGCGATTGCTATAGTGGTTTTGTCTCCAACTCCTCCGGTAGAATGTTTATCTATTTTTTTCCCGTTAATTTTGGAAAGATCTATATTATCCCCACTTTTTAGCATAATTTCCGTAAGATTGTAACTTTCTTCTTCATTCATATGCTTAAAATAAATTGCCATTAACCAGGCTGCCACTTGATAATCAGGAACTTCTTCATTCAAATAACCATTGATCATAAATTCTATTTCTTCTTTTGTATTGGCAAAACCATTCTTTTTCTTATCTATTATGTCATAAGGTCTCAATTATTTTCCTCCTTATATTATAATTATAGTCACTTTAGAAATTATAAAACTCAGATTCTATAAATATCTTGAATCTTAGTTTTTTCAAAAATACCTCCTCAACTCTAATCCTCGTAGAATATGATTTTTTTTACTTTTTCGCCACATCTAACGAAGAAGAGGGG